>NZ_ASRV01000019.1 GCF_000401215.1 Clostridium sartagoforme AAU1
CTCTACAAGAGTTTCTAATGTAATATATTCTCTAGTAATTCTTATAGAATTACATCCTTAATTTTAAATTTTGCATTCTAAATTCTAAATTACTATGGCTGTATCAAAACTATAAATTGGTTTTATACAGCCACTTTTCTTTTGTAACAATGTTATTTTGTTATTTTATAAAAAAGTAATAATCAAAATTTGATATTAACACCAATGTTACTTATAATGCTTTCAATAAAACAACAAAGGAGTGATTGTTATGAAAACAATAAATAATTATATACATTTTGATAAAAGTGATTCTAAAATTAATATAGATGATGTAGAATTTGAAAAGCCAAAATATTTTAATAGGGCTATCAAATGTTTCAGATACAATATTGAAAATCATCTTATAGAAAGGTATTGTAGCAAATGTAAGAATTGGTATCCTTGCTTAGAGCCAAGTTTAGATACCTTATCATTCAATATAATTTCATCCGATTTCCACTTTCATGGTTTAGGATCTGGATTTAAATCTACTTGTAATAACTGCGTCAATAATTCTAATAAAATAAAGGAAACTAGTAATAAAACTTGTACTGATTATTCAAATATTAATATTAAAATAAACCAAGATTTAAAAGACTACTGTTTCATTAAAAGTAGATTAGAAAGAAAAAATCTTACCGAATTTGTGACATGCATTTTAGAAGATTATAAAAATACTAATCCCATCTCATTATAGTAAGAGAAGACTTATGAACTGAAATAATCCTTCAATTCATAAGTCTTCTTTATTCTATAATTCTTAAAATAAATTTATTATATTACATTCATACTCTATTTTATCCATTATACTTAACTAACACCAGTTAAATGGTTTCTCCCCCTTCTATGCTGGTTCTATAGCCTATAAAATTGATTCAAGTATATAACAGGGCCTCTGCTGCATATATTCTTGTAAGTGTTACTTCTATAAGGAAATTGATTCTAAAATTGCTTTTTACTCTACAAAATAAAATTATTATAAATTATAAGTATACTTATTCAAGGCAATTTAATTCATTCTATTATTTATAAAAAAGCAGAAAAATAATGTACCCATCTATATTACTTTATCAAAATAAAAAATAACAAACATGATTTATTATTTTTAATGTTTGTTATTTTAATAAAAGTTTTATATCTTATTTATATGTTATACTTAAATCTTTTGTATTACTTTTGATTGTAGCAACATTATATTGACAACCATTATTAGTAACCTTATTAATACCTTCAATATAAATATTTTTCCCTTTCAATATAGGGACTCCCAAATTAATTTCTTCTCCAAATAAATTTATAATCTCTTCCGTTTCATTAATATCAAAATTTATTTCATCTAGTGCCATATCTTTTATAAAATCATAGTTAACTTTTACTTGTTCACACTTTATCTTATCTCCATTTTCACAATAGTTCCTTAAAAATTTCATATTATGTAAATCATCATATGTTATATTACCTACCTCTCCAAATGTAACTCCAAATTTCTTCTGAATCATTACCAATGTTGAAAATATATATTCATCCCTCTTTATTACTTTACTTAATTCACTATAATTTTCTTCATTATATGGCAATTCAAATTTCATAGAATAATCTTTCTTATTAAATAATTTTATATTTTCTCCATTCATCCATCTATTTAGAAATTTAAACTTCCTATTATTTTCCAAAAGTGTTTCTGCATATTTTATATTTATTTTAGTTCTTCCAACCTCATCTAATAAAAACTTTCCATTTCCAATATCTTTTAAATTTATTTCATATGATAATTTAAAGATGCTACACGATATAACTGTCCTTATTAAATACTTCGATTTAAATCTTTTTAATGTAGCCTCTTCCATATTATCATCTTCTCCAAGAAACATATTAAATTTTTCTACTTCATCTGGATTTGGTGAAATATATAGTGTTGAACATTCATTATTTTCATTATTTATAGGTAAAATCTTTATTCCATTAAATGAATTATCAATCATATCAACATACTTTCCTGATATCTCAAGAGATTCAAATGATTTTCCCTCTAATCTCTTATTTAATTCATTTATAATTTCTACGAATTTGTTTCTTTCTTCTTCATTCTCTACGTCTATATTTTGAAATTTCACATTTATTTTTGCTTCAATTTCTTTATCGCATTCTGATACTGATGCTAAGGATATTCCTCTATTGTCTATAACAAATTTTGTTCCTACACCTTCTCTCTTTAAAATATCTGATACAAGTTTATAATCAATTTTTCCTGATTCTACATCTTCACATAATGTATTTTTAATATCTTTTTCTAATTTATTAATAAATTGTTCTCCTGTCATATCAATATATGACACTTTCTTATTTTTTAAATCATCTATTTCCTCTGAAGGTAAGGATGGTGCTATTACAAAATTTTCATTGGTGAAATCACCCAAATTATCTATTATATCAAATACCAACGAATCTACATTCTGGTCACCTAAGTCATAACCTATAAACAACACTGTTTTCTGTGATAATATTGTTTTAATATGACTCCACATTATACTATAAATTTTATCTCTAAAAAAATTAGTATAATCTGTTCTTGTTATAACTATATCATCCCTATTATCAAAATCAGAATGAATCTTATATATCTTAATCTTATCATTTCTTATGCTTGATATATCTGTATCTTTTCTTATTATTCTTACATTAGATTTACCATAACCTACTTCTAATAACTCATCATAATTTGTAGTAATTATTGTATCTATTTGTGGTATATTGGTTAACTTCTTATGATATTTAACCATACTCTCTGTTATTTCAACCCTAAATATATCTTCTAATATATTTATCAGGTCAGTTCTTTCACGTCTTAACTTAACAAACTTTTCTGCAAAATCAGGTAATGAATTAATCCCTTCTAACCTCTTTAATTCTTGTTTAGTGCATTGCTTCTTTATTAACTCAATAGTTCCATTTCCTAATGGAAATCCTGCTACTTTCGAAAACCCTGCTCCTACCCATAGAACTACATTCTTATCCCTTACTTTTTTTAATAACCTTTGATATGCTTCATTCTCCATAAATTCTCCTCCCATCATACTTATAATTTTATTATATAGAAAAAACTACCTATTAACTAGGTAGTCCTTATGTAATGTTATTATTTAATTTTGTAAACTAATCTATCCACTTCATCAATTTAGAATTTAAAATGCCAAATGTTTATCTAAATTTAAAATGCCAAATTAAAAATGTAAAATTAATGATGAAATTCTTTCAGAATTTCTTAAAATATATTTTTCCAAACTAGGCTTTGCCTAGTTTATTCCTCCATTTTCAATTTTTAATTTTAAATTTTTAATTATTAGACGACCAATGTCGTCTAATACGGGGTTTCTTTGTTTTGTGGTTCTGTAAAAATATTATTTGGATTTATATTGTGTAATTCACCTTTTATCTTGTCCTCATAATCTTTGTTAGTAACCACATAAATATTATCCTTCTTAATTAAAGGAGAAACTCTATCTACTGTATTTTGTAGAAAACTTTTGTTATTTATAACTTTTAAAAATTGTTTAGGCTTACTTGATCTCGATAAAGGATAAAGTCTTGTACCTTTTCCCCCTGCTAATATTAGCCCGTATATCAATAACTTCAACTCCATGTAAATACTATATTACATCTTATGCTAGTTATTTTGTTTTGTGTATCTACATTATCTAACACGAATAAAATCCTGTGTATTTATTTCAAAACAATTTTTTTCACTTAACCACTATTATTTTGAAAGTATAATTTTTTTATATAAGATTTCTCCAATGATTCTATAAATAATACACTTATTTTTAAAATTTCTATATGCTAAACTCAAAATAACGTTTACAAATATTGTCTAATTACTATATAAGGGGGATAAAAAATGTTTTCTAAAAAATCAAAAACAGTAATAACTCTTACTCTTGCTTGTTCATTAACAATCGGATTAATTTCTTGTTCAAGTTCTTCTTCAGCTAGTAGAAATACTAACATTAAATATTCTATTACTGATGAAGCAGGTGAGGCTGCTGAATTAAAGATGATGAATATGCCAACATCACCTTACTGGTTCCCAAATCAACTTCTAGAATGGGATCCAGATACGGATGAAAATATTCAATTTAATAAGAGTTCTATTCCGCTTTCAAAAAGAGCTTCAAAAGATAGATTAGAAGCTGTTAATTCAACTCAAAATAAAGACTTTAATGTTGTTGCTTTGTCAATAATGAATTCTAGTACAAGTGGTAACCCATCTCAAGGTTCAAATAAGTTTGCTTCTAATACCTTTTCTTATTGGCAATATATAGATAAACTTGTTTATTGGGGTGGATCATCGGGAGAAGGAATAATAGTTCCTCCAGGTGCTGATGTAATAGATTCTGCACACAAAAATGGTGTTCCTGTTCTTGGAACTATATTCTTCCCAATGGTACAGCATGGTGGAAAAGTTCAATGGTTAGATGAGTTTTTACAAAAAGACAGTAACGGAAACTTTCCTATGGCTGATAAGCTTATAGAAGTTTGTAAGACAATAGGATTCGATGGTTGGTTTATAAACGAAGAAACAGGATTAGCTGAAGGTGACAATGAGGATATATCTAAAGAATCTTCTAAAGTGAATCAAAAGCACGCTGAACTTATGCAAGAATTTATTAAAGTCTTTAAGGAAAAGGCTAAAGATGAATTACAAGTAATGTGGTACGATTCATTGACAAAAGACGGAAAAATGGATTGGCAAAATGCTTTAACTGATAAAAATGATTACTTCTTAATTGACAGTGATAAAGAAAAGGTTGCAGACAGTATGTTCTTAAACTTCTGGTGGACAAATAAGAAACTTGCAGAAAAACAACTTTTAAAGGCTTCTAATGAAAAAGCAAAACAAATTAAAATTAATCCTTATGATCTGTATGCTGGAATTGATCTTCAAGCAAATGGTACTTCTACTCCTATACGTTGGGATTTATTCGAGGATGAAAACAAAATTCCATATACATCACTGGGACTATATTGCCCAAGTTGGACATATTATTCAGCTGGAAATATAGATGAATTCCATTCTAAGGAAAATAGATTATGGGTAAATGAATTTGGAAATCCATCAAAAGAAACCAAGGTTACAGGAACTGAATTTAAAGGAATATCGACATATTCTATAGAAAAGACAGCTATTACTTCATTACCTTTTAATACTAACTTTAATTTAGGTAACGGATACAACTTCTTTATTAATGGAGAAAAAGTATCTAAACTAGATTGGAATAATCGAAGTCTTGCAGATATAATGCCAACTTATAGATGGATAATTGATAACCAGGGATCAAATAATATTAAAGCTTCAATAGATTATGCAAATGCATATTATGGAGGTAATTCAATAAAACTAGCTGGTAATCTAAATTCAAATGAAGCTTCAGTAATAAAATTATTTAGCACTGATTTAACTTTAGAAAAAGGAAGTAAATTTACAACTACAGCACAATCAAATTCTGAAGTTTCACTTGATTTAATACTAGAATTCTATGATGGAGATAATGAGGAAATTCAAGGTAAATCTAAAGTAGGAAATAAATGGACTACTGTAGAGTATGATATATCTAAATTTAATGGAAAAGCTATAAAATCCATATCTTATAAGATTTCGAATAAAGATTCTATATCTAACTTAAGTCTTAACTTAGGTAATATTCAAATTACTGGCTCAAAAAAGATTAAACCTGTAGATGTTAAGAACGTTAATGTAGATAATGTAAGCTTTGAAGAAGATAATATGTACGCAGGCGTTAAACTATCATTTGATGCCTCTAATAAGGAAAATATTAATAATTATGAAATATATAAAATAAATAGTGATAATACTAGAACATTTTTAGGTGCCACACCAAATAATAAGTATTTTATAAATGCTCTTCCAAGAGATGAAAAATCTAATACTACTACCTTTGAAGTTATTGCTATAAATAAAAATATGTCTGTTGGAAAATCAAACACAGTAAAAATGGAATGGCCTGATAATAGTATTCCAAAAGCTAATTTTAAAGCTTCAAAGACATTAGTGGCTCCAGGTGAAGAAATTCAATTTGAAAACTTAAGCTCTAAGGTAACTGAATCTGTTGAGTGGAAATTTGATGGTGCTACTACTGAATCAAGTACTGAAATGTCACCAAAAGTTAAATATGATAAAGAAGGTACTTATACAGTTACATTAACAGCTAAGAGTCAATCCGGTGAAGATGTTAAAGTAATGGATGGACTAATAACTGTTTCTAATGATGCTAAAGATAACTTTAAAAATCTTTCTTTAGCTAAGACTCCTGAAGCTTCCAGTTATGTAAATCCTAATGAGGCACCACCTTTTGCTTTTGATGGGAAGCTAGATACTAAATGGTGTGCTGTTGGTACTCCACCACATAATATAACAGTTGATCTTGGCAGTGTAATGACTGTAAGTGAAGTTAGGATAGCACATGCTGAAGCAGGTAAAGAAAGCCCTGATATGAATACTTCAGACTACACTATAGAAGTTAGCGAAGATGGTAAGAACTTTACCGAAGTCATCTTAGTCAAGAAAAATAATAAAGCCAATACTGTAGATACCTTCAAGGTAACTAAAGCTAAATATGTAAGAATAAATGTAACAAAACCAACCCAAGGTTCAGACTCTGCTGTAAGACTTTACGAAATTGAAGTTTATGGCATAGAAAAATAAATTCTATTATCTATTATAAATTAATATTTTTAATAAAAGAGAACATATAAATGTTCTCTTTTTCATTTTTTAATTTTTATTTAAAAAAATTTATATATTGACATTTTTAAATAAAAATTTTATAATTATTTTATAATATAATATTTCCATTAAGAGGGAGTAGTAAAAAATATAACATCAACATTCGCGGCCTTTTGGTCTGGTGTTATATACCATCTTGGTTACGAGACTTTTAATACAATTTTTAACACAGTGAAAATTGTATTAAGAGTCTCTTTTTGTTTGTAGGCTCATATATTTCTAGGTTAATTTTTAAAATTAAAACACAAAATACTACTATTAAATAGTTTGGAGGAGTTATTATGGAAAGATTTTTTTCAAAATCATATGAAGATGTATTAAAGCAATTTAATGTCTCTAAAAGTGGTTTAAGTGAAAATCAAGTAAAAGAAAATTTGGACAAATACGGTTATAATCAATTAACTGAAAAGAAAAAACAAACTGTTATGCAAGTCTTTCTAAGTCAATTTAAGGATTTACTTGTAATAATACTAATTATTGCAGCTATAATTTCTATGGCAACTGGAAATGTTGAAAGTACATTAGTTATTTTTGCTGTTATTATTCTTAACGCAATTTTAGGCACTGTTCAACATTTTAAAGCAGAACAATCATTAGATAGTTTAAAAGCATTATCTGCTCCATCTGCTAAAGTTTATAGAAATGGAAAGAAGATTGAAATTCAATCTAAAGAAATTGTACCTGGAGATATATTAATTTTAGAAGCTGGTGATATGGTTGCCGCTGATGGTAGAATAGTTGAAAACTTCTCCCTTCAAGTAAATGAAAGTTCATTAACTGGTGAATCTGAAAGTGTTAATAAATTTATTGATGAAATTAAAGAAGAAGAAATCGCCTTAGGTGATCAAAAAAATATGGTTTTCTCAGGTTCTTTAGTTACTTATGGTAGAGCCTTAGTTGTTATTACTGGCACAGGAATGAATACTGAAATAGGTAAAATTGCCCATTTAATGGAAGAAACTCAAGAAAAGCAAACACCACTACAAGTTAGTTTAGATGATTTCAGTAAAAAATTAGCTATAGGAATTTTAGTTGTTTGTGCTATTGTATTTGCATTAAGTTTATATAGGGGAGTATCTATTTTAGATTCACTTATGTTTGCTGTTGCTTTAGCTGTTGCTGCTATTCCTGAAGCATTAAGCTCAATAGTTACAATTGTACTAGCCTTAGGAACTCAAAAGATGGCTAAAGAAAATGCTATTGTAAAAAAACTTAGAGCTGTTGAAGGCTTAGGTTCAGTATCAGTTATTTGTTCTGATAAAACTGGTACATTAACCCAAAATAAAATGACTGTAAAAAAAGTTTATTTTGATAATAAATTAATTGATGGTGAAGAAGTAGACTTAAATGATGAGTTAGGAAATTATTTAATTAGTAGTTCAATTTTATGTAATGACTCTACATCTAAAAACGGAGTTGAAATAGGTGATCCAACAGAAGTTGCTTTAGTTAATTTAGGACATAAATTATCTTTAGATGAACTGAATTTAAGAAAATCATATGGTAGATTAGGTGAATTACCATTTGATTCTGATAGAAAACTTATGAGTACTCTTCATAAGTTTGATAATAAAAACTTAATGTTCACTAAAGGTGCTTTTGATGTATTACTAGATAGAATTGTAAAAATCAAAACTTCTACTGGTGTACGAGAAATAACATATGAAGATAAACAAAATATAATAAATGCAAATAAACAATTATCGCAAAGTGGATTAAGAGTTTTAGCTTTTGCTTATAAAGAATTTGCAAATCCTGAATTCTTATCATTAGAAGATGAAAATAATTATACCTTTATAGGTCTTATTTCAATGATAGATCCTCCTAGAGAAGAATCTGCTGAAGCTGTTAAAGACTGTATAACAGCTGGAATAAAGCCAGTTATGATTACAGGTGATCACAAAATAACTGCATCTGCCATTGCAAAGCAAATAGGTATTTTAAGAGATGGAGATAGAGCTATTGAAGGAATAGAACTAGATAAAATGTCAGATGATGAATTAAAGAGTAACATAGAAAATATCGCCGTTTATGCTAGAGTTTCTCCTGAACATAAGATAAGAATAGTTAGAGCATGGCAAGAAAAAGATGAAATAGTTGCTATGACTGGTGATGGAGTTAATGATGCTCCTGCACTTAAACAAGCTGATATAGGAATTGCAATGGGTATTACAGGAACAGAAGTCTCAAAAGATGCTGCTTCAGTAATATTAACAGATGATAATTTTGCTACAATAGTTAAGTCTGTAGCTAATGGTAGAAATATTTATAAGAATATAAAGAACTCTATTAAATTCTTATTATCAGGTAATACTTCCGGTATATTATCAGTATTATATACTTCATTAATGGCTTTACCAATGCCATTCCATGCAGTACATTTACTATTTATAAACTTATTAACTGATAGTTTACCTGCAATTGCAATAGGTATGGAAAAGTCTAAGAAAGATTTATTAAAGGATAAACCTAGATCAAGAAATTCATCTATATTGTCAAAAGACTTTATATCTGAAATTGCTATTGAAGGTTTAATAATTGCTGTATTTACTTTATTCGCATTTTATATGGGTCTAAAAACTAATGAGGCTGTAGCATCTACAATGGCTTTCTCAACACTTTGTTTAGCTAGATTATTCCATGGATTTAATTGTAGAGGCGATAAATCAATATTCTCAATAGGCTTATTTTCAAATAGATTTAGTTGGATGGCATTTGGTGTAGGTGTACTATTATTAAACTTAGTATTATTTGTACCATTTCTTCAAAAATTATTTGAAGTATCCAATTTAACTGGTTCACAAATTGGTTATATATATTTATTTGCTTTTATACCAACACTAATTATTCAAATAGCTAAAGTAATATTAGATGTTATAAAAAGTAGAAAAGATAATAATATTAATTCTTCACATGAAAAAGAAGAAGTTGAAAAAGTTGCTTAATTAAATTTAAATTCTATAAAAAACAGTTTGTACTTGGTACAAGCTGTTTTTTTATCCAATTTTCTCTTTAAATTCTTGCATATCATAAGGTATTTCAAATTCTGGCATTCCTGCTACATAAGGAGCTATCTCATAATAAGGAAAATATATTATTATCTTATTATTTTTAATATAAAAACTTTGATTATCTTTAATTCCATTAAATCCTTCTTTTCCAGTAAAATAATAATCAGGATGTTTGTTTATCTCTTTTTGTATTAATTCATTTATATTTTTTTATAATTATATCCAACTTTAAATAAGTCTTTCAATTCAATTTTCTTTCCTGATTTAATATCTATGTTATAAGATTTTCTAGTTGTAATTCCATGTGCGCCACCACTAAATTGATAGTAATCTATATAAAAACTTAATATAGCTTCATTATTAGTTAATGTATATTTTGCATTCAATTCATATGGAATTGTTGGAGTTAAATCCTCACTGGTTTCTTTAACCTCGTTTATCCAGCTATCAGTCCAATCACTTATTTCATTGTTGATAACTTTTTCACCATTTTCATTAATTAATCCTACTATTTGAGGAATATCGACATCAATATTTACAAATTTTAAATTTTTCTTTATTATTTTATCCACAAGTTTCGGATTTTCGACAGCATCTCTACTTAAATTTATTAACAGTGCCTGTGGACAAATGTGGACAATTTCTAATACTACTAGAACAGTTATTAATATTTTATAAACCTTATTCATATGTATATCTCCTATTTCTATAAATATATATAATTTTCAGTTTTTTTCAAATTATTTTTATATTATATTATCTACAATACTGTTAATAATTATTAACAATACTTTCAACATAATTTACACAAGTTATCCACATGGACATGTGGATTATGTGTGTAACATACGAATTTTTATTATAATTTACTATTTTTTGTTCATAAAAAAGTTGACAAGTCCTTTTACAAAGCCACTTTGTTCCCTGTGGATAACTTTTTTGATTTTTTATCATATTTTAATAGGGAGATACTAATTGCTTGCTTCACCTACTGGTTCTAAGCATAGCAACTAATATCTCCCTACTTATCAAATTCTTTTGTTTTTCCTGATGTACTTATTAAATTATTTAGTCCCTTAAGCTCATCTGAAGTTAAGTTTCTCCACTCTCCAATTTTTAATGTTTCTAAATTTATGTTCATTATTCTTATTCTATTTAGTTTAACTACATTATATCCTAAAGCTTCACACATTCTCCTTATTTGCCTATTCATTCCCTGCGTTAATATTATTCTAAATGTGTTCTTATTTTCTTTTATAACAATACATTTTTTAGTTACTGTCCCTAATATTCTAACTCCACTTGACATAGATTTTATAAAATTATCATCAATTGGTTTATTTACAGTAACTATATATTCCTTTTCATGATTATTTCCAGCTCTTAATATCTTATTAACTATATCTCCATCATTTGTCAAAAGTATTAGTCCCTGTGAATCTTTATCTAATCTTCCAATTGGGAAAATTCTTTTTTTATGATTTATAAAATCTACTATATTTCCTTTTACCTTTTTTTCAGTAGTACATGTAATACCTACCGGTTTATTTAAAGCAATATATACTAATTCATCTACTTTCTTTATAGGTTTTCCATCTACCTTTACATCTGCCGTTTCTTTAACTTTGGTTCCCATAACTGCATTTATACCATCTACAGTTACTCTCCCAGCTTCTATTAGTTTATCAGCTTCTCTTCTTGAACAAAATCCTGTTTCGCTTATAAACTTATTTAGTCTTATTTCAGCTCCTCTATCACTGTGTATTATTACATATTTATCTTCATTATTCTTTTGCTTCATTATTCTCACCTTTATAAATTTTAAGGGCTTACCTTATGTTCATCCCCTGAATTATTTAACCTAACTTGAATTTCTTTCTCTTTAATAAAACTTTCTGTATCTTTTAAAGCATCATAGCTTAATGGTGTTCCTGTTACAGTAACTATTACTCCTGATTCTGGAATCATTTCATTATTAATAGCATAATTTAATATATTCTTTACTGAATCATCTATATTGGCATTATTAACATTTAGTTCAAGTAACATATTATTTCCTTTTTCAGTTTTACTGTAAGCATCTACTATTCTATCAAATCTATTTACCTCTAATGTGATTTCTGATGTAGTTTCTATAACTATAGTTTTATCAATTGATTTATATTTAAACGCACCTATAATAATTACTAATACAAATAAACTAAGTAGTATTGAAAGCTGTAATTTGTACTTTTTTATAGTAACAGCTTCTACACTAACAAAATCCTCTCCTATATTATTATCTTTTCCAGCTTTAACTTTTATAAACTCACCTTTAGATGTTAATATTATAGCACTTCTAAAGTTCTTACTAATTATAATTCCTCTATGTTCAGTTTCTTTCATAATTTGAGATATTTCATCTACACCAAGGATATTAATAGCCTCTACTATTTGTATATATTCCTGGATATATTTATAGTTAGGATTAGACAATATAACAACATAAGTTATAATATATTCTTTCCAAGTTTGAAGAAATTCCTTTTCTATTGGTGTTCTTTTAAGAATTCTATTAATTGGGAACTTTCTAGTTGTATTTAGATATTCAAATAATTCTACATCTTCTATTATAAAATAAGCTATATTCAAAATTTTATTTCTTATAGTGTACGATACCTTTTCATGTATTAAATCTTTTATAAGTATCTTATAATTTAAAAGATCCTCACTTAATTTTTCTATTTCTTCTGCTCTTTTCTCTATTACTTCTTCTAAAGCTACACTTGATGGAGATTTAGTCGAAAATTTATATTTATCACTTTGAAAATCGCTCATTATTATCCTCCGTTTTATAAATCCTTAGTTTCTATAAGATTACCTTTTACTATAACCCTTTCTTTTGCTCCAACAGTACAGGTTACTAATGTAATAGTAGCTTCACTGGTATTATCAAGCACTTCTACATTGCTTGGATCAACTATGAAGTTATCCGTAATTTCATATATATATTCTTTCTTATTAGCTTTAACTAGTATTTTGTCTCCCTTTTCTACCTTATATAAGTTTACAAAGGCTTCTGAATAATCAGATACTCTATGGCCTGCAACTGCAAAATTGCCTTTTTCACCCGGTCCTGCCGAATCTGCAAAATGACCCAAATAATATTGTAGAATATCATCAGTTATACCTTCTACTAGTCCTTGAGATAGATTTATACTAGGAATTTCAATTAAAGCAATTGGTTTGTATCCATTAATAGATTTTTCTTCTGTACCCTCTTCCTTGCTCTTTGGTTCTTCATTTATGACTTCTTCTAAAATATTTTGAAGTTCTTTTTGCCTTTTAGATGTTTCAATTTTTTTGTAAGCAATTGATGCAATTAATGCTAGTCCAACTATAATTAAAACAACGCCTATAAGCCTTCTGATTTTTTCTCCCATATTTCTCATCTCCCAATAAACATTTATAATAATTCATCATATATTATAACATAAAGACTATACTTTTAATATAATTGTGTCTCTTATATCCATTAATATTTTAGGAGTAACTTATGAATAGGAAAATAATTTATGTCGATTTTGTTTTTAAGCGTCGAAAACTTTCTTCTAGAACTATCCATTTTATTTATAAACTCAAAGTTAAATTAAAGCATTTGTTTAATAAAATATTTAAAAATAGAAA
This sequence comes from Clostridium sartagoforme AAU1, assembly GCF_000401215.1. Classification (GTDB taxonomy): domain Bacteria; phylum Bacillota; class Clostridia; order Clostridiales; family Clostridiaceae; genus Clostridium; species Clostridium sartagoforme. Next base: position 13,501 of record NZ_ASRV01000019.1, read on the forward strand.
GAGAAAAATTAATTCTAATATTTATCCTTTTAAAAAGTACTATAGATATAATAAAAAATTCATATAATATTGAAAAATAGTTATAAAAAATATATATCATCTCATATATTTATATTATTAATTAAACCATATCTATTTTTAATATTTATGGTAAAATAACTCTATAATTATTTTAGAGGTGATAAAGTGAGGATAGGATTAGGATACGATGTACATCGTTTAGTTGAAGGAAGGGATTTAATAATAGGTGGTGTTAATATTCCTTATGAAAAGGGGTTACTAGGTCATTCAGATGCAGATGTTCTACTTCATGCAATTATGGACTCATTACTTGGTGCCTCAGCTCTTGGTGATATTGGAAAACATTTTCCCGATACAGATTCAAGGTTTAAAGGAATATCAAGTATAAAGCTATTAGAAGAGGTAGGGAAACTACTTTCTGTTAATGGATATTCTATTAACAATATAGACGCAACTATTATTGCTCAAAAACCTAAAATGGCTCCTTTCATTCAACAAATGAGAGAAAACATAGCAAATGCACTAAATATTAATTTAAACCAAATAAATGTCAAGGCAACTACTGAAGAAGGCCTTGGATTTACTGGAAATGGTGAAGGAATTTCTTCTCAAAGCATATGTTTGTTACAATTGACAATTAACGATTAACAATTTACAGTTTAGGAAATAACTCAAACAATTGAGTTATGGGAGTGAAAAGTGAAAGAGTGAAGATTGCATTTAAAATAAAATCTTCACTCTTTCACTAAAAGAAAAGTATGGCTTTTTTATTTAGCCATACTTTTCTTTTTCTGGTTTATATTTTAATTTTACAATAGCCTTATTTATTTCTCCAATGTATGTATATAGATATTATAGCACATATCCCCATAAGATAAGGATAAAATAAAAATTTCATTATTGCAAATGGTGATAAAGCGGCAAGTCCTGCTGCTGAAATTAATTGTGCACCATATGGTATCACTCCTTGAAACACGCATGCAAACATATCCATTATGCCTGCAACTCTTTTGGGTTCTAAATCAAATTCATTTGAAATATCTTTCGCTATAGGTCCTACAGTCACAATTGCAACAGTATTATTAGCTGTACAAATATCAACTAAACTAACTAATGTTGCAATACCGTATTCGGCTCCCCTCTTAGTTTTGAAGTTTTTTAATCCTTTATTAATAATAAAATCTATTCCACCATTAAAATTAATAAGTTCTATTGTTCCTGCTATAAGAATTGAAATTATTATTAGTTCACTCATACCTAATATTCCTGAGGATATAGAGTTAAATAATCCTATAAGATTAAAACTTCCAAGAATAAATCCTATTATTCCTGAGGATAAAATACCAAGTAATAATACTATAATTACATTTACTCCAATTAATGATGTTACTATTACAATTATATATGGTAAGATTTTAAACAAATTAAATTCTAGGGCCTCTAAATTTACAACTGTTGCACTCTTAGTTAGCAACATAAGTATTACTGCAGTTATGATTGCAGCTGGAAGTACTATAATAAAGTTCATTTTAAATTTATCTTTCATCTCACAACCTTGTGTTCTAGTAGCAGCTATAGTTGTATCTGATATTATAGAAAGGTTATCTCCGAACATCGCTCCACTAACCACCGCTCCTGTAGCTAAAGCTGTTGCTATTCCAGTTTTATCTGCTATTCCAACAGCTATTGGTACTAGCGCAACAATAGTTCCCATTGATGTTCCTATAGATAATGATATGAAACATCCTATAATAAATATTCCTGGAATTAAAAGACTACTTGGCAATAAAGAAAGTCCTAAATTAACAGTAGAATCTACTGCTCCCATATCCTTTGCTACTTTTGCAAAAGCTCCTGCTAATATAAATATAATTACCATAAGTAAAATATTGGTATTTCCTGCACCTCTACAAAATATATCTACTTTCTCATCAAACTTTACTTTTTTATTCATGATTAATGCTGTTAAAGCTGCTGCTAGGAAAGGGATTAGTATAGATACAGCATAAAAATCTTTTGCAATTATTGATGTTCCTAAATAAACTAATAGAAATACTCCCAATGGAAGTAAAGCCAGCCCATTACCTTTGTTATTCAAAATTCTTTTCTCTCCTTTTTGATATTAAATAATTTGTATGTATTTTTAGTTTAAATTTAAAAAAGCTTCTGCAAGAATACAGAAGCTTTGATTACACATATAAAAAGTTATAATTCGCCTCTTATCTATCAGGATATCCTGCAGGATTTAGCACCTTAAGAATTAATTAAAATCCTTGGTTGCTGGGCTTCAAAGGGCCAGTCCCTCCACCACTCTTGATAAGACTTTTAAATTTTGCATTATCATAGTATCAGCTTAAATTTATATTGTCAACAGTTATATTTTCCCTCACAATATATTACGATTATATATTTCTACAAACAATTAAAGTTATACGCAAAATATAGTTGATTTAAACATAAAAAAGAGATTACATAGTAATCTCTTTGGTGCGTTATCAGGGGATCGAACCCGGGACACCCTGATTAAGAGTCAGGTGCTCTACCAACTGAGCTAATAACGCATATGGAGCGGGTGATGAGAATCGAACTCACGTAACTTGCTTGGAAGGCAAGGGCTCTACCATTGAGCTACACCCGCATATATTATTGACAATAATAATTATATAATTTCTAAATAATACTGTCAATAATAAATTTTAGTCTTAAATTATTTCTGTAAGTGATTTTAATAGAATATCTTTAAACTTTTCTCCATCACTTTTACTTTTGTCAGCTTTTTCACATATGTTTTTCCATTCAGAAATACTTATACCTGTTCGCTCCTTAAACTCACTATCATTTGTTGTCATATAACTTGAGTTTACAACAAATTCCCCTAAGTCTTTTGGAGTATTAAATATCTTTAAGTATAAAAACTCCTTATTGTCTCCATACCAAGTTCTATTAAAATCTCTTGCAAATCTTTGAAGAGCTCTAATTAATTTATCCTTGGATAAAACCCAACATTCCTTTATCATTTTCACATGTCTTCGCATATTATCTGCTTCTTCTCTTGATATTTTTTTATTTTTTTCTCCATCTGAGATTATTCTGTCCACTGGGATATTCGGAACATTAATTACCATTCTCTCTTTTCCATATATCCATTTATAAAATGCCTCTTGCAAAAATGAGTATTGGATATAACCTAATAGCATCTTTTCATTAGGAAAATATGCCCATATATTACTAAGTCCATTATTCTTACAAAAAACTAATGTATGGATATATATACTCTTTTCATTGGGTAATTTATCCATAAACATATGACCTCTTATAGTTTTATTTTCGTTAATTAATTCTTCCCAGTAATCAAATGAATCATAATTATGTCTCACTGTATCACCTTTCTTTCACCTACATAGTATAATATATTATACATATATAATATACTATACGTACATTATATAGTATGTTATACCATCTTTTCAAGTACTTTTAAAGAATATAACAAAGTAAATTAAAACACTTTCTAAATTTAATTTTCTGACAATATAGATATACATATTTGAAATAAAAATAAATTTATTTTATAATATTATTAAAGATAGAAAAAGGAGGCATGACTTTGCACCACTGTGAAATTTGTGGATCAACAGCGGATATTCATCATATAGTTCATAAACATGAAGGTGGTTACGATATTAAACTCAACTATAAATATCTCTGTAACTACCACCATAGAGGGAAAAATGGACCTCATAACTGTATAGAAACTGATTTGAAATATAAACTAGAAATGCAAGATAAACTTTTTAATCTCTTGCCAAAAGACTACTATACAGCTAAAGAACTTTATACTATTTTAGGAATGTCTAACTCTTCTTTAAAAAGATTAATAAAAAAGCTTAAGTTATTTAAAGAAGGATATTCTAAAAAAGAAGTAATAAAAAACCTCATGGGTGGTAAACTCTACTCCTATGCTATGCTTAAGGAGCTAGAATTGGAACGTCTTTTCAATAGTATTAATATTAGCTAAAGTTTAACTTTATATTCAGATAATAACTTTTAATAAAAAAATAGACTTTAATATTAAAATTAAAGTCTATTTTTGGAGCGGAAGACGGGATTCGAACCCGCAACTTTCACCTTGGCAAGGTGACACTCTACCGTTGAGTCACTTCCGCATATACAATTATTTTAAGATTTAATATGGTGCAGATGAAGGGAGTCGAACCCCCACGCCAATGGCGCTAGATCCTAAGTCTAGTGCGTCTGCCAATTCCGCCACATCTGCATACCTTATATTAACATTATATAGAAAAAATATTTTTAAATCAATAATAAAATATTTTATATTATTATTTTTTACTGTATTCTTTTATTGACATTAACATATTATATAATTATAATTAATATTAAATATTTTAACACGTTGAAGAGAAGAGTAAACTAATTTTCATTTTCAGAGAGGGATATATTTGGTGAAATTATCTTATTTGAATCTAGTTGAAAACCACCTCTGAGTGACTTTAATAAAGTCCGTTTATATCACGTTACGATATCTTAAGTGGCCTAACTTTAGGCAAATTAGGGTGGAACCGCGGGAAATTAAGAATTTAATGCTCTCGTCCCTTCTATTATTTTGAAGGGATGAGGGCTTTTTTATTTATAAAAATATTATTTTAAGGCTAATGAACCATAAATCGCAATTGCGATATTTTATTTATATAACATGGAAGGAGAAAATAAAATGATTAAAATCACTTTAAAAGATGGATCAATAAAAGAAGTTGAAGCTGGTATTTCTGTTTTAGACATAGCTAAATCAATTAGCGAAGGTTTAGCTAGAAATGCTTGCTGTGGAATAGTTAATGGAAAGGTGGTTGACTTACGTCATACAGTAAATGAGGATAGTGAACTTGCTATTTGTACATTTGACTCACAAGAAGGGAAAGATGCATTAAGACATAGTGTATCTCATGTTTTAGCATACGCTGTTAAAAGATTATATCCAAATACAAAGTTAGCTATAGGACCGGCAATAAATGATGGCTTCTACTATGACTTTGATGTAGAAAAGTCATTTAGTGCTGATGATTTAATAAAGATAGAAGATGAAATGAGAAAAATAATAAAAGAAAATCCTTCAATTGAAAGATTTGAACTACCAAGATCTGAAGCTTTAAAACTTATGGAAGAAGCTAATGAATCCTATAAAGTTGAGCTAATAAATGATTTAGATGAAAATGAGGTTATATCTTTCTATAAAATGGGTGACTTTATTGATTTATGTGCTGGACCACACCTAATATCTTTAAAACCTGTTAAAGCAGTTAAACTTCTTAGAAGCGCTGGTGCTTACTGGAAGGGTAATGAAAAGAATAAAATGCTTTCAAGAATATATGGAACTGCATTCTTAAAAAAATCTGATTTAGATGCTCACTTAGAAGCCTTAGAAGAAGCTAAAAGAAGAGATCATAATAAGTTAGGAAGAGAATTAGGTATATTTACTACTGATGAAAATGTCGGTCAAGGATTACCTTTATTAATGCCAAAGGGAGCTAAAATAATACAACTTCTTCAAAGATGGGTAGAAGATGAAGAAGAAAAAAGAGGTTATGTATTAACTAAAACTCCTTTAATGGCTAAAAGTGATTTATATAAAGTTTCTGGTCACTGGGATCACTATAAAGATGGAATGTTTGTATTAGGAGATGAAGAAAAGGATACTGAAGTTATGGCACTAAGACCTATGACTTGTCCTTTCCAATATTCAATATATAATGCAACTCAACACAGTTATAGAGACTTACCAGTAAGATTTGCTGAAACTTCAACTCTATTTAGAAATGAATCTTCTGGTGAAATGCATGGACTTATAAGAGTAAGACAATTTACCCTTGCTGATGGGCACATTGTATGTACACCTGAACAACTTGAAGAAGAATTTAAAGGCTGTGTTGATTTAATAAATCATATTATGACTACTCTTGGAATAGATAAGGATATATCTTATAGATTCTCAAAATGGGATCCTAATAATACTGAAAAATATATAAATGATCCTGAAGCTTGGAATAACACTCAAAATATAATGAGAGATATACTAAATCATCTTGGTATTGATTATGTTGAAGCTGATGATGAAGCTGCATTCTACGGACCAAAGCTTGACATACAATTTAAGAATGTTCATGGTAAAGAAGATACAATAATAACAGTTCAAATTGATTTTGCTCTTGCTAGTAGATTTGGAATGACTTATATAGACAAAAATGGTGATAAAAAATATCCTTATATAGTTCATAGATCTTCAATTGGATGTTACGAAAGAACTTTAGCTATGCTTATAGAAAAATATGCTGGAGCATTACCAACTTGGTTATGTCCAACTCAAGCTATAGTACTTCCTATATCAGATAAATATAATGATTATGCTGAATCAATAGTTAAAGATTTCAAAAACTCAGGCATAAGAATAAATGGGGATTATAGAGCTGAAAAAATTGGTTATAAGATTAGAGAAGCTAGACTTGAAAGAATACCTTATATATTAGTTGTTGGTGAAAAAGAAGCTGCGAATAATGAGGCTTCAGTAAGAAGTAGAAAAAATGGAGAAGAAGGTGCTCTTCAAGTTTCCGAGTTAAAAAATAGATTAATATTAGAAATAGCTAATAAAGAAAAGTAATAAAAAAGAAGGTATTTGATTAATTTCAAATGCCTTCTTTTTTCATTACTTCCATTAAATTATAACTCTCAGAAACTATCATCATCTTACAAAACTATTCTTTGGCTATTTATCTAAAGTTCTTATTACTCTACAAGGGTTACCAACAGCTAATACATTATCTGGAATGCTCTTAGTTACAACACTTCCTGACCCAATAACCGAGTTTCTTCCTATTCTTACACCTGGATTAATAGTAGTCCCTCCACCTATCCAAACTCCATCACATATCTCTACCGGATCTGCATACTCTAAATCTTTCATTCGCTCTTCAACGGAAAGTGCATGATTAGCTGTAAATATGTTTACATTAGGCCCAATCATAACATTTTTTCCTATAGTAACTTTTCCACAATCTAATATTGTGCAATTATAATTTGCAAAGGATTTTTCGCCCCAATGTATATTATATCCATAAGCACATCTAAATGGTTGTTCTATATAGAACTCTTCAGGCGTATATCCAAATAATCCCCTAAGCAAATTCATTCTTTTTTCTATTTCTTTTGGGTGTAATGAATTATATTCAAACATAACTTCATTTGCATGCTGTCTATCATTAAACAACTCATCCCCTAAAGACACATACCAATCACCTTTTAACATCTTTTCTTTCTCGGTCATATTAATCTCCTTTTAACATTAAATTATATTTATGAAAAGACTTCTATTTATTTTCCTCAATAAGCTTTTTCATCTTATTTTGAAGTAACCATATTTTCTTTTGCTTTCTATTATAAGAAACCATTTTTTCCTTATTATTAACACTAGATTCTAATTGCTTTGTAGTCTTTTCTTCATATAACTTTAATGCTTCATTGAGAATTTGAAATTCTTCTTTATTAAACATAAAAACACTCCTTATGCTAATGTAAATTAATTTATTTAATTATGATAGTGCTACATCTAAAATCATCATAATTACAAATCCTATAGAAAAAGCTATTGCACTAATATCTGAAAAATTATCTTCTGCAGCTTCTGGTATTAATTCTTCAACTACAACAAAAATCATGGCTCCTGCCGCAAAAGAAAGAAGATATGGCATAATTGGTGAAACAACACTAGAAAATATTATAGTTATTACTGCTGCTATAGGTTCTACTATTCCAGATAAAGCTCCATAAAGAAAAGCTTTATTTTTGCTTAATCCTTCACTTCTAATAGGCATTGATATTATTGCCCCCTCTGGGAAGTTTTGAATTGCTATTCCTATAGAAAGAGCGAGAGCCGATGCAATAGTTATTGCTCCACCTTCATTCATAACTGCTGCAAAAACAATTCCTATAGCCATTCCTTCTGGAATATTATGAATTACTACTGATAATACCAGTTTTGTAGTTTTACTTAATTTATAGTTTTTTGATCCCTCTTCATTCTTACCATCAACATGTATATGTGGAATGATTTTATCTAAAGAATATAAAAACATAATACCGACAAGTATTCCAACAGCAGCTGGAATAAATGATAATTTTCCCATGTCTTTAGAGATATCTATTGAAGGAATAATTAATGACCATACTGATGCTGCTATCATAACTCCTGATGCAAATCCAAGAAGTATTTTATTAACTTTTTTATTCATTTCTTTCTTCATTAAATATACACAAGCAGCACCTAAAGACGTACCTACAAAAGGTATTAAGATTCCGATTAAAATATTCATTGCTACTACTCCTCCTTTACAAATAGAATGTTCTCTATTTTTATAATAATGAATTAAATTTTATTCATCATATATATCGACTTAATTTTTACTTATTAATATGTTACAACTTTTACTCATGTTTATCAAGTATTCATGGATTTCTACCCTATTTATATTCATCAAAGTCTTAAAATATATACTTATTGCTGTAAATAAGCTTATCTGCCTATTTGAATACTCTCAATAATATTAAATTTGAAAAAAAAGCTACTATTCTACATAATGTATATAGAATAGTAGCTTTATAAAATTCTCTATATTGATTCTAATGCTTGTTCAAAGTCTGAGATTATATCTCTTATATCTTCTACTCCAATTGATACTCTCATCAAATCAGGAGTTACTCCACTTGCTATCTGTTCTTTTTCAGATAATTGACTATGAGTAGTTGTTGCTGGATGTAAAAGGCAGCTTCTTACATCACCTAATGTTACTACTAATGCTACTAAATTTAATGATTTTGCAAACCTTTTTGCATCCTCTATACCGCCATTTATTCCAAAAGTTAATAATCCACTTCCTCCACCTTTTAAATATTTTTTTGCTTTATCATATTGAGAGCTCGTTTCAATATATGGATAATTAACCCATCTTATTTTAGGATGTTTTTCTAACCATTTTGCTAAATCTAAAGCATTTTGTGAATGTCTTTCCATTCTTAAATGAAGAGTTTCTAGCCCTAAGTTAGTTAAATAAGCATTAAAGGGACTTTGGCACGCCCCTAAATCTCGTCCTAATGTAACTCTTAATTTTGTTATATATGCTGCATTTCCAAAGCTTTCTACATACCTTAACCCATGATAACTTGCATCTGGTTCTGTGAAATCTTTAAATTTTCCATTTGCCCAGTTAAAATTTCCACCATCAACTACTATTCCACCAATACTTTGAGCATGACCATCTGCATATTTTGTTGTGGAATGCACTACTACATTAGCTCCATGTTCAAATGGATTACATAGGTATGGAGTCCCCACAGTATTATCTACTATAAATGGAATTTCTAATTTTCTTGCAACCTCTGCAAATTTATCAAAATCTAATATATCTAATCCTGGATTTCCTATTGTTTCTCCATATATTACTTTAGTATTATCCTTTGCACATGAAAGTATTTCTTCTTGGCTTGCTTCTGGATCTACAAAAGTAACATCTATTCCCATTTTTTTAAGATTTACTGTAAATAAGTTGACAGTTCCCCCATATAAACTCGCTGATGATATAACATGATCTCCAGCGCTGCATATATTTAATATTGCATATAATAAAGCTGCTTGTCCTGATGAGGTAGCTACTGCCCCAATACCACCTTGCAGTTTAGCAAACTTTTCTTCCAATGCTCCCACTGTTGGATTTGATATTCTGCTATATAGATGTCCTTCAGCCCCCAAATTAAATAACTTTTCTAATTGATCAGGATCATCATATTTATATGTCGCTGTTTGAAATATTGGTAATACCCTTGGCTCTCCAGCCTTTGGTGCATACCCTCCTTGAATGCATATTGTCCCTTTTTTCCATTGATTTGTCATATTAAAAGCCCCCTTTTTAATATAATTGCTTATTGCTTATACTTTTAGATATTATTTTTTAATAAAATAAAAAAAGTTACTTCAAAATAAGAAGCAACCTAAAATACTAAATTATTCATTAAAAAGTTTAATGAAATACCTTATTTGCCAAGCCATAGCTTGCAGGATTTAGCACCACACTAATTTACAAAATATCTTCATAATTTAGTAGGTTGCTAGGTTTCATAGGGCCAGTCCCTCCACCATTCTTAATAAAGTCTTTATTTATTTAATTATATTTTATAATACACTACATTTTTATACTTTTCAACCATTATTGGTAATTTTTTATAATTTTACTATTAGTTATTATATAATCTACTTTAATATCATGTTCTTCACTTTCTATTTTATCAATTACTTGAAGATCATAAGCTAAGACAACTTTATTAACTTTATAAGCTATATCCTTTAAATATCTATCGTAATATCCTCCCCATAGCCTATTCTATTGCAATCTTTATCAAAAACAACTCCTGGTACTACTATTAAATCTATATTTTCTTTTTCAATATATTTAGAATCATCTATTGGCTCTAATATTCCCATTGAATTTTTCTTTAAATCATCAAAGGAGTTTAACTTTATTGCTTTCATTGATTTATTAGTTTTATATATTTTAGGAATAAAAACATCCTTTTTATCTTCTAAAGCTTTTTTTATTATATTTATTGTATTTATTTCATTACTAAAACTAATATAAATAAATATGTTTCTAGCATTCTTATATAACTCCGTATTTTTTAACTTATTAAATATTTCATTATCCATTATTTCTTTTTCATTCCTATTTAGTGAATCTCTTATTGATAATATTTTATTTCTTAAAATCTTTTTCTCTTCTTTTTTCATATTATTCTCCTAAAAATATCTATTGCAACTTATGCCATCTAAATTTTAATTCCTTTTATAATATATGATAATCCTAATCCTAAAAAGGCTACGACTGTTCCTAACATTAAATTATTTGTAAGTAATCCAATTGCTGTTCCAGCGATAAACCCTCCTAATATTATCAATTCATCCTTTTCTTCATTTTCATCTAATTCTTTATTTTCACCAGTTTCTTTATTTTCGTCTTTTTCTTCATATTCATTACTGCTTTTATCTTCTAGATTAATTTCTTTAATAACTGTATCATTAACCATACTATCTCTATCTCTTACTAGCTCATCTAATGTTATTTCAAATAAATCACATAATACTATTAACTTTTCTATTTCAGGATAGGTTTGACCAGACTCCCACTTAGAAACCGCTTGTCTAGATACATCTAATAATTCCGCTAACTTTTCTTGCGATAATCCTTTTCCCTTTCTCAAGGACTGTAACTTTTCTGAAAATTTCATTTTTATCACCTCTATAAAAAAAATACCCTATACAAGTGTATTATACTACCAATTACTATTTGCTTTTTGTCAACCTAAAGTTGCCATTGTAAAATTTTGCGAAGCAAAATTTTTAGTTTGCAGTTCACAAGGCACAGTGCACAGTTGTTTTATTTTTTTAGGTAACAGGGAACAAGTATCAGGTAACAAGTACTAGATGTAAACTATAATTAAAAATTAAGAAACATCTACTTCAAGGTAAGCTTAGGGACAGTAGTTAGTTTTGTGTAGCAAAATAACCTTAATTTTTTCATTCTTTCATTTATAAATTGCTTTGCAATTTATATCATAACCTGTTCCCTGTTACTTTATTCCAAAAACTGTGAACTGTGAACTGTGCGCTGTGAACTGAAAAATGCTTCACAATTTATATTTATAATGTCTCTCAATATAGATGCTGCTGCATTCATTGTTCCTGATGCACCACCTATTACACTAATATCCCCTAATGTATCGGTACTATAAAATACACCTTTATTTTTATCATCTACACAGTATAAAGGATGACTTTTACATATTACTTCTGGTCTTACATATGCTTTTATTTGACTACCTTCTTTATATACTTTTCCTATTAACTTAATTTTATTACCTCTCTTTTTTTCATTCATTATTAAATTCTTATCTAATAAATCTATTCCCTTTATATCAATATCTTTAATACTTAAATCAGAATTCATAATAGCATTTGCTAATATTAATATTTTTGATGCGGTATCATAACCTTGTACATCTAAATTATAGTTTGCTTCTGCAATTCCAAAGCCTATTGCCTTATTTAAAGCTTCACCATATTCAATTTCATTTTCATACATTTCACTTAAAATATAATTGCTTGTTCCATTTAATATCCCTTCAATTGCTAGTATCTCTGCTCCAGCTAAATCAAAAGTACCAACATTTATGGATGGAAGTGCACCTCCCGTTGTACATCCTATACCAAGGTTAACTTTATTTCTATTCGCCAAATTTTTTAGATTTTTATATTGTAATAGTATTGGTCCTTTATTTCCTGTTACTACATTAATAGAATTTTCTAGTGCTAATTTTATATGAGTTAATCCTGGTTCGCCTGTCTCTATATTAGTGTTTGTTAGTTCTACTAAAGTATCTATATCTTTATTTTTTATAATAGTATTTATATTTATATTTTCATCAAACTTATCTTTATATGTTTTTAAATTAAAATTATTTTTTATAATTTCTTCAATATCTATTCCATTATTATTGTAAATTCCACCATCACTTTTTATTATATATTTTATTTTTATATCTAAATTCATAGATTTTAATGTATCTTTTTTATCTTGTAATAATTTTATTAAAGCTTTAGCTACTCCGCCATAGCCTAATATTCCTATATCCATATTCAGACCTCCCTTTAATATAATTATAACTAAGTTTCTAGTAGTATCAATTTTCTTTTTATTAATCTTGAATAATTATATATTTAATTTTATGGTTAATATAAAAATCCTTAATATAATAAGGCTATCCTTCTAACTAATAAATCACACTTATTTAATGTAATTTAGCTTAGTCAGAAGTATAGCCTTTTTCTATTTTGTAAAAATTCTTAAATTTAAAAATTAAATTCATCCGTAATTTAAAATAATATCTTTATTCCTTAATTACATATCTTAAAGAATAAACCTCACTATTTACATAATCTATACCAAATTCTATAGGTTTAGAATATTGATCATAGTTTGTGGTAACTATCTCAATGACAATTGCTTTTCCTGTATCTGAAAAGAATTTAGCTTTTTCTCCTAATAATTCTACTGCTTTTAATTTTTGATAAGAATGATTTATCTTAATATTATATTTTTTTCTCAATACATTATAAACTGATTCATTCTCAAGAACATATTGATCGAGATCAGGAAACCTATCAGATGATATAAATATTTTTTCTATTACTACTGGATTATTATCTGCATACCTTAATCTTTCCAAAACGTAAACTTCACTATTTACAGGTATTTTTAAATTATCTGCAATATAATTATCAGCTTTAACTTTATCAAACATTAAAATTTTTGAGGAAGTTTTAAAACCTAAAGCTTCCATTGTTTCGCTCCATCCCTTAGAAACAGAGTTCATTGTTTTTTCAATATTGAACTTAGCCACAAAAGTTCCTTTACCCCTTATACGAGTTAACATCCCCTTACTAACTAAATCATCAATAGCCCTTCTTACTGTCATACGACTTGTATTAAAAAGAGTACAGAATTCCTCTTCTGTAGGAATAATTTCTCCTTTCTCATACCTTCCATCTTTTATTTCATTCTTTATATAATCAATAATTTCTTTATAAATAGGCTTTCCTGATTCTTTCATTATCTAGTCACCTGCTTTTAAATTAATATAATTCTATATCTTTTGCCTATGTTTTATATTAATATAGCATATTATTAAACATTAGTTCAAATATAATATAATCTATATAATACTTATCTTAAATATTAATAATATCTATTGAATAATTCATTATTATACTCATCTGCTCCATCTAAATTGGAACTTTTAAATACTGGTGGTTCTATTCCTGCCTTTACTAATTTATCAATAACAGCTGCTATTATAGCTTGAGCTATTGCTATACCTGTTGCATCTGAAGTTGCTCCTATAGGTACATCAAATCCTTCTACATAAAATGCAGCGTCACCTTTTTCAGCGCAATTATCTATTACTACATCTGCTATTTGATACATATTTTTTCCTGACTTATGTCTTGATTCAACTTTAGTAGAATGTTTAAGAGATGTTAATGCAATAACACTTGCTCCTATTTCCTTTGAATATAAACACATTTCAACAGGTACATTATTTCTTCCTGAATTAGAAACAACCATTATAGTATCATTTTTATTTACTTTATATAAATCTAGAATGCTTTTTGAATATCCATCTAATCGTTCTAAATATGTGCTTTTATTAGGCATTTCATGTAACATTAATTCTGGAGGTAATATCCCTTGTACATATGCTAATCCTCCAGCACGAATATATAATTCTTCAGCTACCATATGAGAGTGCCCTGAGCCAAATACATAAAATCTTCCACCCTTTTTACAAGATTCTACTATTAAGTCTGCTGCCTTCTCTATATTTTGACTTTGAGTTTGTTGTACTTCTTTTAGTTTTGAAATTACAAAATCTAAATACTTGTTTATTATCATTTATATACCCCCTACATAATTTAGTTAGCGTAAAATTTTTTTACACTATTTTCTTTTTAAAATCTTTATATTTTATTTATTATCAAAATCTTGTTTTAGCTTTTCTAATATAAAAGAAATCATCTTTTCCCCTTGTCCTCTTTTTATAATACTTGAGGAAGCTTCATAGCATTTATTATCAAAAGATTTTTCATCAGCAAAATATAAATAATATCCATTGGTATATCCTAAAATTATATTATTACCAACTTCCTTTATCTTCTTGCCTAAGCTTGAAAAAAGTTCCCCAGGTACTGTTATTAAATTCCAATTATTTATTTTTATTATATTTATTTCTACATTTAGCTTATCCATTTTACCTATATTTTTAGCAAATTTTAAATTTGTGCAAGCCCCTTCATATTGAGATTCTATTACTCTTAAATCATTATAAGAGATTTCTTTTTTCTTAACTTCTTCTAATTTCTTTTCTAACTCATATAATATTTTTTGAGCTTCTTCAACACTATCTAAATCTTTAATTTCTAAATCTAAATTATAATTTTTAACTTGTATATTATTTATAGGCCCTTTATATATAGGATTGCTTAAACTACTTTTAATTGCATCTGATAAATTTTTTCCAAGCCTATCTACTTCATCAAATGATGATTCTTTTCTTGTAAATCTAGTACTTATATCACCAGCACTTCCATTAGTAAAAGTAATCATATCGTATGAATTTCCTAAATGCTTTAATACACCAGAAGGAAGATCCGCTGTAATATATAAATTTTCCTGGTTCATTATTGTTGGATGACATGAAAAATTATACATTAATACTTTTTTACCATTATTAAGTAAAAATTCAATTGTAAATAATTCTGTATCCCAAGGAAATTTAATATTATGCCTTTCACTACATACATTATAAACATTTGAAATTCCTATTTGTATTTCACAATTTTCTCTATTATCTAGTGCTCCCCTTACTCCTTCTATTAATTTATTAATATAATCTTCAACTAAATTTTTATTGTATTCTCCAAATATTTCTTCTAATCCATTAAGTATTCCATTTATATTATCAGAAACTCCCTTAGGTCCAGAGTGAGTGTGTGTAGCTCCCACAATTAAATTTCCTCTTTTTATTCCTAAGTGCTTAATTTTATCATGTAATTCTTGAATAAAATAATTATCTACACAAAGTGTATCCATTTGTATAAAGCATAATAATTCTTCATTATTGTCAATTATTAATATTCTTGCAAATAAATCATCATGGATACCTTTTGAAGGCCTAAAATTATCATACCCTGAAAGTAACACTCCAATTTCTGGTGTTATATTTACTTGAGAAAACCCGACTTTTGTCCCCATATAAAATCTCCCTTACATTATAATAAACCTTAAATTCTTTATATAATTATTTTACTTATAAATCTTTTTATATAAATTAATAATTTGTATATACTATTTGTATATACAAATTATATTATCCTTTAAAATGTAAGTCAATAAGAAATAAAAAATTTTATACAAAAAAAGACTGCTGATACTTATCAGCAGTCTAGGAGTCATTAGCTAATCTAATGATCCTCTATTTATAGGGAAAATCAATGTATATTAATCCATATCTAGGATGTTCTTAATTTCATTTTTATATGCATCTGCTTTAGCTCCGAAAATAGCTTGAATTCCATTACCAACTTCAACAACGCCAGCTGCACCTAATGATTTTAATTTGTCTTTATTTACATTTGCTTTATCTTTTACTTCAACTCTTAATCTAGTTATACAAGCATCAACACTAACTATATTTGCTTCTCCACCTAATGCTTCTAAAACTGCTGGAGCCTTTTCAACTATTTCATTGCTTTTACCCTTTGAAGCTTCTTTTATATCAGCTTGAGGAATTCCAGCTTTTTCTTGGTAATCTGCTTTAGTATAAAGTTTAGTTTCTTCTTCATTTTCATCTCTACCTGGAGTTTTTAAGTTGAACTTCTTAATGATGAATAAGAATAAGAAGTAATAAACTACTGCATATACTAGACCAACAATTACAGCCATTATCCAGTTAGTTGGTACTCCTGCTCCCGCTGGTAATAAACCAAATAATGTGAAGTCTATTATACCACCTGAGAATGTCATACCTATGAATACATTTAGTATATCCATTAGCATGAATGATAAACCTGCTAATAAACAGTGTACTCCGTATAATACTGGAGCAACGAATAAGAATGTAAATTCGATTGGTTCAGTAATACCTGTTAACATTGCTGTTACTGCTGCTGATACTAATAATGATCCAACAACTTTTTTCTTGCTTGGAGCTGCTGTTCTATACATTGCTAAAGCAGCTGCTGGAAGACCAAATATCATGAATGGGAATTTACCAGCCATAAATCTTGTTGTACCTGAAACTATTGTTGCCATATCTGCTGATGAAGCTCCAACTAAGCTACCCATACTTGATAATTGAGTAAAGTAAGCTGTGTTAGCTCCTGCAACTGTTTGCCATGTTCCATCTACTAATATCTTTCCTTCAACAAATGATCCAAACCAGAATGGTGTATAGAATACATGGTGTAATCCAAATGGAATTAAAGCTCTTTCAATAACTCCATAGAAGAATGTTCCAATTGCTCCTGCATTTCTAACTAATTCAGAAAGTACTCCTATACCGTTTTGAACTATTGGCCATAAGAATGCTAAAACTGCTCCAACTAATGCCATTGCTAATGATGTTACTATAGGAACAAATCTTGATCCTGAGAAGAATCCAATAACTTGTGGTAATTGTATTGTATGATATTTATTGTGTAATATTGCTGTAACTATACCTGTTATAATACCACCAAATACTGACATATTTAATGTAAATATACCTAAGTTAGTAGTTACATAAGTACCATATGCACCAACTTCTGTAGGAGTAACAACACCTAATTGAGTTAATCCTAAAGTTAACATTGTAGAAATAACTTGGTTCATAACTATGAAACCAAATACTGAAGCTAATGCAGCTGTTCCTTTATCCTTTTTAGCTAGTCCAACAGAAACACCTACTGCGAATAATAAAGGTAAGTTACCAAATATTATATCTCCAACGTTTTTCATTATTGTTAATATTGCAGTTACAGCTGGAATAGTAACAAAAGATATAAGTGGTTGATAAACTGCTGGTGGATTGTCAAGTCCTGCTATTCCTAGTAAAGCACCACCAACTCCTAATAAAATACCTGCTATTGGTAAAGCTGCTATCGGAAGCATGATAGCTTTACCTATTCTTTGTAAAAATTGTAGCATTTATAATTCCTCCTTAAAAATTTATATTAATAAAAATAGATTACTACAGTAGTTCATGCTACTATGGATTTATTATTTCCATTTAAGATTAAAGTTATGAAGCTTTTTATAAATAATATTAAAAAATAAAAAAAGTACCAAAACCTTATAGATATATCTATATCTATAATATTTTTAGTCCTTGCCTGCATAACCAGTAACACACTACTTATTTATTTATGTACTTATAATATCATATGTTTTTTAAAATGTAAATGTTTTTTTGAGATTTTTTTTATTTTTTTATTCAATTAATAATACAATATAAAATTTATATTTAGAATATACTTTTCAATTACTTTTATAAATTTTGATTATAACTCTATGAACTGGATATAATTTCAATGAGGTGATATTTTGGAAAATAACAACAGTTCACTTAGAATAGATTTATCTATAATTTTATTATTAACATCCTTATTATTCTTTTTAATATATTGCTTAAGCTTATGATAAATAAATCTTTACAGATTAGATAAAGGAGTAATTTAATATTAAATTTACCCCTTCTTTTAATCTACATTTATACTATTCAAAAACTTATTGCAATCTTTTCTGTTATTAAAAATATATACAGATTTTTCTCTTTCCGCTTTTAGAATATTATAAAAATCATCTCTATGATTTTTATTAAAATTCCATATCCATTTCATAAATTCCATATCAAATCTCTCTGGGCATCCCTCTGACATATCCGGTCTAACCTTGCCATAATTTAATAAAGTTCTTTTTATTACACCACATATGCAGGTTATTCTTGAATAGTCTAAATATATTACAGTATCACAGGCTTTAAGTCTTTCTTTTAAAGTTCTATCATAGTTACCGTCTATTATCCATTTATCTTTTTTTAATTCTTCTTTAAGAAAAGCATTAAACTCTTCTCTTGAAATATTTACCCAGCCTTCTTTCCAAAAAATTTTATCAAGATGAATCACTGGTAGACTAGTTTTTTTAGATAAATTTCTAGCTAATGTAGATTTTCCACTTCCACCACATCCAATAATTATAACCCTATTCATACCTTAGCCTCCTTTGTGCATTCATAGTCCTCTTCCTATATAAGCTAATTATTTATCTCATTTACATATTTCTCTAAATCATTTCCCGCGATTTTCTTTAAATCTTCTGTGTTCGAAACATGATTTCCACAGTTATTTCCACAGTATATACCTTTCTTTATTGGTGCAATTAAAAAACCAGCTACAACACCTCCTAAAAAACATGTTATACCTAATAATGCCTTTTCTTTATTTTTCATCTATTTCTCCACCATCCTTTTATATTCTAATACTTTGTTTGCTCTATAATATAGTTATATAATTATACCATATCATTATACATTTTTATCCATATAGAACTTTATTTTATCATTGCTATTAATAAATCTATTAACCTACCATTAAATATAAAATAAAATGGAGCTGTCTACACAACAGCTCCACTTTATTTATTTCTTTTCAACTGGTATCCATATCTCACAAAAGCAATCTGTATTATTTTCTTCTTTATATAATTCAAAATCAATATCATCTAACATAACATATTCTGAGCCTGGTAGAAATTCATTAAATATTCTATTCCACATTTCACCAATACATTTTTCATCTTCTCCTATGCACTTAAAAACTCCCCATAATGTTGGCTTTACATCCCATACCACAAATCCTTCTGGTATATCACCACCACAATATTCCATAGCGATTCCATAATCAAAATATTTACTTTCTTTAGATATAGGCTTACAAGCTCCATAAATGTCCTGTTTTTTTGTATTACTTTTTAATTGCTTTAGAACTCCACTTTCTGCACATTCATTCCAAAAATTAGGTATATCCCTATTATCTTCTTCTGAAATTGACTCAACTCTAAACTCCTTAACCTTTGTTAGTAACTTAAAACTCTCTTTTTTTACAATCTTATAATCCATAATTGTTCCACCTTCCAATGAAATTTTTATTATAAGGCGATTAAAAGATTTTAATTCCATTCCAGAACGTCTTGCTATACTGGGGGTTACTCCATGAAATCTCATAAATGCTTTCGAAAAACTCTCTGGAGAATCATATCCATACTTTAATGAAATATCTAAAACTTTAGCATCCGACATAGAAATTTCTTGTCCAGCCATAGACAATCGTCTTTTTCTTATATATTCGTTAGCCGTTATACCTGTTATCATGCTAAATAATCTATGAAAATGATAATTTGACATGTAAACATATCTTGCTACATCCTCATAATTAATGTCTTCTAAAATGTTACTTTCCATATAGTCAATTGATTTTTGTATACTTTGGATATAATCCATCTTTATCTCACCTCATGTATTTATTGTAAGGTATTAAAATTTATAAATCCTAGCTAAGTTTGCTCAAATTTGTCCAAATGGTTTATCTAAATTTAAGTTTTACGGAGTAAAACATACTCAATGTCAATTATTCATTTTATAAATTACTTTTTAATCTACTATAATTATATCAGAATACAAATAATGAAATATAGTTATCCTATGATATAATAAATAAAAATAATGTTGGAGATGATTTTATGGAAAATAATATATATAAATTAACTCAAATAATAAATGAGAGTGATAACATAGTCTTCTTTGGAGGAGCAGGCGTAAGTACAGAATCAGGTATTCCAGACTTTAGAAGTTCCAATGGATTATTTAATGAAAAGCTTAATATAACTTTTACTCCTGAACAATTAGTTTCTCATAGCTTTTACATTAGGTACCCTGAGGAATTCTTCAATTTTTACAAAGCTAAACTTATTTATCCTGAAGCTAGGCCTAACAAAGCTCATATAGCATTAGCTAAACTTGAAGAAATGGGAAAATTAAAGGCAGTTATAACTCAAAATATAGATGGACTTCACCAAGAAGCTGGAAGCAAAAATGTTTTTGAATTACATGGATCTGTATTAAGAAATTATTGTATCAGCTGTAATGCCTTTTATGATGAAAAATTTATCCTAGAATCAAAAGGAGTTCCCACTTGTACAAAATGCGGTGGAAGAGTTAAACCTGATGTTGTTCTTTATGAGGAAGGTTTAGATGATGCTACTATTAGAGGTGCTATTGAAGCTATATCTAAAGCAGATACTTTAATAATTGGCGGTACTTCACTTGTAGTTTATCCAGCTGCTGGACTTATTAATTACTTTAGAGGTAAAAATCTTATTCTTATAAATAAGAGCACAACTTCTGCAGATAATAAAGCTAATTTAGTTATTCATGATTCTATTGGAAAAGTTTTAGAAGAGGCTGTTGCACAATGTAAAATTAATAATTAAAAATGTAAAATTAAGGAGTTACTAAAATAAATATATCTTTAGTAATTTGTTTCAAATTACTTTAATAATTCTACATTTTACATTCTAAATTCTTTATTTGAGGCTGCTAAGGCAGTCCCTTTCTTATATCATACTTTATTAATTATTATTCTATTTCTAATAAAAAATATATTGTTCCGAATTAAACCTATATACCTTATCAATTACTTTCATACCTAATTTACTTAAGAATCTACATGATGCTTTGTTAGCAACTTGTGTTTCTGATACAATCCTTTTAATATTTAACTCTTTAGATACAAAGTTTATAATTTTCTTAGTTACTTCTAAAACATACCCATTCCCCCAATATTCCGGAATAAATTGATATGAAAGTTCCTTATATATCCTATCATGATGTTCATTTATAGATATAATTCCTTAACATCATTGTAATCATCTTGTTTTAAAAGTTGTATTATACATCTACTTGTTTCCATTTTATTCGCTCTATTTATCATAAACACAATTTCATTCCCATTACTTTTATTCAATATCTTGCCACCATTTTTCTTGGTAATTTAAATATTTATCTAAATATACAGTTTCTCCAATTTTAGGGGTAATTACCTCAGTATCAAGCTTTTCAGAAGCTTTTACAAATCTTTCTACTGAGTCATCCCAACCATGATCTGATAATACAAAGGCTCCCCAATGGATAGGCATAGCCTTTTTTGCTCCTAATATTTTTGCAGTTTCAGCTGCTTCTTCTGGAAACATGTGACTGCTATGCCACTTCATATTATACTGTCCATTTTCCATAATAGCGAAATCAAAGTAACCATACCTTTCACGTATTTCCTTAAAATGTCCCCCAAAACCACCATCACCACTTTCATATACTTGGTAGTTTTCATTCTTTAATACCCAAGAAGCATAAAGTGTCCTATTAATATTGAAACCCTTTCTATTAGAAAAATGTCTAGCCGGAGTACAGGCTATTGTTAATCCATCTACTTCAAATTCTTCCCACCATGCCATATCTTGAATCTTACTTTTATCAATATTCCAACGTTCCAAATGTTTATTTACTCCTAGGGGTACTATATATTTACTTACTTTACTATCAAGTTCTTTAATTGATTTCATATCTAAATGGTCATAGTGGTCATGAGAAATAATTACTATATCAATTTCAGGTAATTCTTCTATTTTTATTGGTGATTTGCTAAATCGCTTTGGCCCCATAAAAGAAATAGGTGATGAACGTTCAGAAAACATAGGATCAATAAGAATATTCATTCCATTCATTTGAATTAATAAACTTGAATGTCCAAACCATGTTACTGCAAATTCCTCTTTTGAAGTCTTGCTAATTGACGGATTTGCTGATGGTACTATTCCTTTTGGAACTTTTTCTTTCTTTGATACAGGATTATCAGTAAACTGATTTTTTATTTCATATTCTGATGGATATATAAACCTTCCATTTACATAGTTTTCTGCACGTTTTTCATAATCACTTTTGTCTTCTTTTGATATTCTACCCCCAAATATAGGGTTAATATTTACAAATAATGTACCTAGTATAACTATTGCTATTATAATTTCTAATGTTCTCAATGCTATTTTCACCAACTTCTTTTTTTGCATTATTAATTTACTCCTTAAAGTATCTAATTAATTCTTTCTCTTTTACAATGTTTATATTCTAAAATACACCTGAAAATATTATATAATTCTTTCAGGTGCATTTTTCATCATTATTAAAATTTATATTATAGCTTTTTTTCTATCCTATAATACATTGAACTTTGTTTCAACTTCCATTATTGCACAACGATAGTAAGTCATTAATTCGTTTACTGGTCTTATATTTTCATGCATTGCTGATAAAAAATCATCAGTAATTATTTTTTCCATAATTAACTTTTCTCCAAACTCCCTAAGCATATAATCATCCCTCACATTGTAATATAATATATTCTTATATTAACATTATATAAGAATAAACGTATCTTTCTTAACTATATTTTAATAATTAGATGTATTATATTTGTATAGAAATTAGTTATAAAGTATTTATTTTACAGTATATATTTTGATATGGGGGGATGCCAAATAAAAGATGGAAAACTAAATAAATATACTATTGCATTGACTTGGAATTTAAAATCAAGTAAGCAATAGTATATTTTTTATTTAAAAGCAAAAAATTTTAATAATACAAAGGTTACTGGAATTCCTATTACTGCAGCTAAACAATAGGCAACTAATTTATGTAATTCTAAAATATTAAAGGTTATTATTACAACAATATTTTGAATTATAAAATTTGGTATATATGAAATTCCAAATTTTAAAAACTTAGTAATGGATAGTTTTTCTTTAAAGGTTATATAACTATTTAGAATGTATGAAACTATTAAACCAGAAATATATCCTAAAACAAATGCTAAGTTTTCATTAAGTAAACTTGAATATATAAAGGAAAACATAATTCCATTAAAGGTATTTATAACACCTATAATTATAAATAATATAAATTCCTTATTTATAAATATATTTTTTATTTTATTTATTATATTCATTTATCTTTTATTCCTTATTCTTTATTAATTTATCTTTAATAATATATCTTGGTCTAGCCTTAGTTTCATTATATATTTTTCCTATATACTCTCCTATAACTCCTAATGAAAGAAGTTGTATTCCTCCTATCATCCAAATGGATATTGTTAAAGATGTCCATCCTGTTGTAGTTCTACCAAAAAATTTTACTGATAAGGAATATACTAATGCTACTAAGCTAAGTATAAATATAGAAAATCCTAAAGTTGAAATTATTCTTATAGGCTTTATGCTAAAGGATGTTATTCCATCCCAAGCAAAGGCTAACATTTTTTTTAAGGGATATTTAGATTCTCCTGCAAATCTTTCATGCCTTTCATATTCAACAATGGAATACTTATATCCAATTAGCGGTACTATTCCTCTTAAAAATAAGTTAACTTCTTTAAATTCACTTAAACCTTCTAAGGCTCTTTTGCTCATAAGTCTATAATCTGCATGATTATAAACAACATCTACACCTAGTTTATTCATAACCTTATAGTAACCAAGTGCTGTTGTTCTTTTAAAGAAGGTATCTGTTTTTCTTGAACTTCTAACTCCATAAACCACATCACTTCCAGTATAATATTCCTTAACAAATTCATCTATTACATCAATATCATCTTGCAAATCTGCATCTAAAGATATAACCATATCTGCATGTTCTTTTGCTGTCATAAGTCCTGCCAATAATGCATTTTGATGTCCCTTGTTCCTGGAAAGATTAACGCCACTAAATATTTTATTTTCTTCATATAAATTCTCAATTATGTCCCATGTCTTATCTTTTGAGCCATCATTCACAAATAATATCTTGCTCTTTTCTGATATATATTTATTTTCTATCATTGAATTCATTTTTTCTAGAAGCCTGCTACTTGTTTCTGTTAAAACTTCTTCTTCATTATAACAAGGAATAACCAAGTATAATGTCTCATTCATAATACCCCTCCTAATTATCCTAACATTAATCTACCTTATTTGTATTCACATAATAGTTGTTTTTTATTATCTTATCTGCAATGTCATAAGCTTCCTTCAGCATTATTTCTTCTTCTTTAGATGGATTTCCTATTATTATTTCATCTTTTATGACCGTAGCATCTCTTTTGGTTGTAAGTAAATTTCTTCCCATACAATAATCTTTTGTATCTATGCCTAATAAATAAGATACTGTTGGAACTATATCTATTTGCCCCCCATTAACATCTATAGTCTTTTCTTTTATATCCTTGCCATATACTATAAGAGGAACTTTACTGTCTTTTTCTTTCCACCATTCTCCTGGAATATTTGAAGCTTCTACATCTTCCATATAATATTTATGCACTCCTCCATGATCCCCGTATATTACAACTATTGTATTATCTAATAAATTATATTTTTCCAATAAACTAAAAAATAATCCAATTTGTTTATCTGCATAGTTGACACTTTGAAAATAGCCACCTAATTTATTTTCATCTAACTCTTTAGGTAAATCTAATTCCCTATACTTTTTAGCTATGTCAAAGGGTCCATGACTTGTTAAAGTAGGAATAACCGCAAAAAATGGTGATTCTAATTTTGAAAGTTTTTCACTAAATTGAGTATATAAACTTCTATCTGATAGACCAAATCCAGCATATTCATCTATTGTATATTGTCTTATGTCCCAAATTTCATTATACCCTGCCGCCGACTTACCAGCTTCTGCCCAATTCCAATCTCCAGCTCTTTCTGCATGACTTAAAATTGTATTATACCCTTGCTCTTCTAAAAGCCTTGGTAATGATTTATACTTCACTTCTGGATATTCTAAATATGTTATAACATCTCCTAATGGTAATACTCCTGAAGCTGCCATCATATCCATATCAATACTATTTCCTGCATTATTTTGCTCGTGGATATTACTAAAATATAAACTTTCCTTTATCAAATTATTCAAATTTGGTGTTATCTCTTGATCATAAATTTTATTATTTATAACAAAATTTTCTAATGATTCAATTTGAAGAAATACAACATTTTTCCCTCTTACTATTGATTTATATTCATTATCTTCAGTTACTTCCTTATTCCATAATAACCATTTGTTAATTTCTTTTATTTCATTTTCATTGGCAGTACTATTTACTTTCCTTAAAGTCTTATAAGCTTCGTATAAATGATCTCCTATAGGTGATCTATTAGAAAATCTTTGAGCTGGACTCCATGAAGCCTGCCAATCATTCTGAATAAACTTTACTCGTCCATCTAAGACTCCCTTTATATCGAATAAATAATGATATGAAGCCACTATTGTTATTGAGGATATAATTCCTATTAAAGCAACTTTAATATTTCTTTTAAACTTTGATATATATTGATATTTTTATATTTATATATTAATAATGGAATATCTATTATATAAAATATATCTATTAATGATGGATTTATTAGATTTCCATTTAGAGGATTGAAATTATCCTTGAAAAATAAATACTTAAGTTCTAATACATAGCCTGTCCCTCTATATGCCCATATATCACAAATAATTAAAATTGAATATATTATATCTATAATAATTAAATATCTTACTTGTGATTTACCTTTAAGCATTAAACTTGGAAATATAATTATTCCTAATATAGCTAAGTGTGGTAACATTAATCTTATATCCACAGATACTCCATATAAACCAAATCCACTATTTGAAGAACTCATAAAAGTTAAAATCAAGCTTTTTATATATAAGATAATAACCATTATAATTGCCCAAAATATTCTTTTGTCTATTTTCTTCATTTAAACCACATTCTCCAATTTATCATTTTCATTAAACTTTTTTGTATTTTTTTTATTTAATAAAAAGTTTATTCCTTCTATTGCCAAAATTACAAATACCCATGAAACAATATAAGAATATCTTCCTTGCTCTTCAGTTATTAAATACATAAAACCATATCCATATAATATTATATAAAATAAATTCATCTCTTGGGTTTCTTTATTATTTTTTCTATTTAAGATTCCCAAAAATATAAGTATCATCATAAATGTATAAATAATTTGCGGAATTTCTTGTGAAACGTCTACTATTATATCCTCATCTGGAACATCTGACTTTGTCCAAAGAGTCCCTTCAAAATCTCCTACACTCCACTGTAATGCAAACTTTTTAATATAAAATCCTATAAGCTTTAGAGGTGGCGTTGTAGTTAATCTTTCTTTTATAATTTCTTCACTTGCTTCTGTTATTTCTTCATAATCATAATTATACTTTTCTACAATAGATGCATCTTCTTTATTCCATCTTCCATGATTTTCTATATTGGTCCCCTTTAATATATTAGTTATTTTAGGCTCACTACCCTTCCATAATGGAAATTCTGTTATTTTTAAATTTTGAAGTGTAAAACTTACTAAAAATAACAGTATAAAATATGGAATAGTATATAACGCTATATTTCTTATTTTAGTAGCTATTTTATCTTTAGAATAAATTAGTATATACATTGCATATGCAATTACCATTATTACAGCTACCATCCTAAATAAATTTCCTAATGATAAGCTTAATCCTGATAAAATAAGATAATATTTATTTTTTTCCCTCTAAGAACAAGTATAAACATATATACACTAAATAAATATAATGGTATTGCTATATTTTCCGTGCAAAAAACTCCTGTATATGTTACAAGAGGTGGAAATACTGTAGCTAATGCAGCTGCATAAATTCCTTTTTTATTTGAACTGAATATTTCTTTTACTATTAAATATATAATATAAATTGTTAAAATGCTTAAACCTAAATTAACAAATTTCATCATTAAAAGATTATTAGCTGGAAATACTTTAATCATTAAAGCCATATAAAATACCATTATTGTTAAGTGTGGAAACCTAGCTATATACGAAGTTCCCCAAAACATACTTGTACTACCATTTGAAACTTCTTGTGCACTCTCGTAAATAACACTAAAATCTGATGTTGGAACACTATCTACGTTCAGCAACCATAAAACCCTAAAAGCAAGTCCACAACATAATATTAAAAATAATTTCTTTTTATATTGTAAGTCCTTCTTTAAAATATAAAATTCTACTGCCATTACACATGCTACAATTAAAAATACTATTATGAAGTTTTTAATAAAGTTTTCATTATCAACAAAAATATGAGAAAGAAAAGTAGCTCCTATACTACAAGCTATAATTATTATAACTAATACTTTTAATACTGCTAAAAAAGTTGTAGTAAACCTTTCTTTAAAGTTTTCCAAATCATGCACCTCCAAGAAGTTATTTTAATATTCTATTATATATTTATAAACATTTTATTTGCTAAATAGCACCAAACAAATTATATCATACATATTTTACATAAGGATTATAAATATGTATTTAAATGTAAATATTCTAATTTTATACCTATACTTCCTTTTAAATATTACTTAATAAACTTAATAAAATTCTTAATAATATGTTAATATTATCTTAATATATATTTCTTAAGCATATCTTATATAATTCTTAACTATATCTTATATAAATCAAAATTCTTTTTATATTTATTATGATACTCTATATTAGATGTATTAAATTTATTTAAAATAAAGTTTATTCCTTCTATCGCCAAGATTATAAATATCCATGAAATAATATAAGCATATCTTCCTTGTGACTCAGTTACTAAATACATCACACCATATCCACACAATATTATGTAAAGTAAATTTATTTCTTGGCTATCTTTATTATTCTTTCTATTAAAAAGCCCTATAAATATAAGTATCATAACACTTAAATAAACAATTTGTAAAACTTCTAATGAGATATCTACCTTTATATCCTCCTCTGGAACCCCTAGTTTTGTCCAATAAACGCCTCCAAAGTCTCCTTCATTCCATTGCAGGGCAATCTTTCTAATATAAAACTTCACTAATTCTAATGGTGGAGTTTTAGTTAATCTCTCCTTTATAATTTCTAAACTAGCATCTTGAATTTTTTGATAATCATAATTATATTTTTCAACAATAGCTGCATCTTTTTCATTCCATCTACCATTACTTTCTAAGTTACTTCCTTTTAATATACTTGTTATCTTAGGTTCGCTACCTTTCCATAATGGAAACTCTGTTATTTTTAAGCTTTGTAATGTGTAGCTAACTACAACTAAAAATACAACATATGGAACTATATAAAGTGCTATATTTCTTAATTTATTAATTATTTTATCTTTTAAATAAATTAATATATATATTGCATAAGCTATTACAACTATTGCAGCTACCATTCTAAATAAGTTACCAATAGATAATAAAATTCCAGATGAAATAAGATAATATTTGCTCTTTTTATTTTTAATTACAAGTATAAAAAAATATATACTAAGTAAATATAATGGTATTGCTACATTTTCTGTGCAAAATACTCCTGTATATGTTATAAACGGTGGGAATATTGATGCTAAACTTGCTGCATAAATCCCCCTTTTCTTTGAATCAAATAATTCTTTGACTAAAAGATATATAATGTAAATTGTTAAAACACCTAAAGCTAAATTAACTAATTTCATCATTACTATATTATTTGTTGGAAATATCTTTATCATAAGAGCCATATAAAGTACCATAATTGTTAAATGAGGAAACCTTGCTATATATGAATGTCCCCAAAACATACCTGTATTACCATTTAAGAATTCTTGTCCACATTCGTAAATAACGCTAAAATCAGATATTGGAATGCTCTTTACATTTAATAACCATAAACCTCTTAATATAAATCCACAAATCAATATTAATGCTATTTGTTTTTTATAACATATATTTCTTTTTATAATATAAACCTCTATTACTATAATACTTAATAAAATAGCTCCTACTATTATGGAGTTTTTATTAAAATTTTTAATATATCCACTACTGGCGACCATAACTACTATCATTAGTACTTTCAATGTTGTTAAGAAAAATGTCGTGAATTTTTCCTTGAATTTCTCCAAATCTTACCCCTTTCTAGTCTATAAGATACTGATAAACATTTTACTTTTCTAATAGCATAAGTACAAATTATAATTTTACTTACAAGAGTTATTATCTCCCCCAATTAATAACCCTTTAATTTTATGTTAGTTCATATTTATTAAGGATTTATTAAGAAATATAGAATATATAATTAATAGTTCATTAACATTTATTACAATGATTGGTTATCTTCCATAAAATATGTATTCATAATAATCCTTATATAACTAAAAAGAGCTATTTGTTTAAGTTATCTTTAAACAAATAGCTCTTTAAATACCTTATTTAATTTATTCTAGATTTTATAGTTTTCTTATAATTTATTTATATTTTGATTTTACAATACTGAATTTTCAGATAAACTCTTATATCTTTGATATCTTTCTTTAGCATCCTCCTCTGTTTTAGCAAATAACTCTTCTGCTATTTCAGGGAAAGCTTTTGCTAATGAAGAATATCTTACCTCTCCCATTAAAAACTCTTTAAGATTACTATTTGGCTCTTTTGAATCTAATGTGAATTTATTCTTTTCTGTAATTTTTAAGTCTGGATTATATCTATATAAATGCCAATATCCAGATTCTACTGCTCTCTTTTCTTCATATGGTGTATTAGACATACCCATCTTTATTCCATGGCTTATACAAGTTGAATAAGCTATTATTAACGAAGGTCCATTATAAGCTTCTGCTTCTGATATTGCCTTAAGAGTTTGATTTAAGTTAGCACCCATACAAACTTGAGCTACATATACATAACCATAAGTCATTGCCATTAATCCTAAGTCTTTTTTCTTTGTTCTCTTTCCTGTTGCAGCAAATTTTGCTACTGCTGCTTCTGGAGTTGCTTTGGATGATTGACCACCTGTGTTAGAATATATTTCTGTATCAAATACTAAAACATTAACATTTTCACCTGATGCTAAAATATGATCTAATCCACCATATCCAATATCGTAAGCCCAACCATCTCCTCCAAATATCCATTGAGATCTATGTACAAAGAATTCTTTATCCTTTAAAATCTCTTTTGCAATTTCAGAATTCTCTTCTTCTAAAACTCTTGTTAGGTTTTCTGCTCTTTGTCTTGTTCCTTCTCCACTATCTTTATGATCTAACCAATCTTTCAATACAGCCTTTGAATCTTCAGACATATTGCCTTCTAAAGCTATCTTAATATTATCTGCAACTCTTTCTCTAATTGTCTTAACACCCAAGTACATACCTAAACCATATTCCGCATTATCCTCAAATAATGAGTTCGCCCAGGCTGGACCATGACCATCATAGTTTGGTCTATAAGCTGTTGCTGCTCCTGATGCTGCCCAGATTGATGAACAACCTGTAGCATTTGCAATCATCATTCTATCTCCAAACAATTGAGTAACAAGTTTAGCATAAGCTGTTTCTCCACAACCAGCACATGCTCCTGAGAATTCAAGTAATGGTTGCTCAAACTGACTTCCCTTAACGGTAGTTTTATTCATTGGGTTTTTCTTATGGGTAACTTTTTCTACAGCATAATTCCAAGCTTCTATTTGCTCACTTTGCGTATCCATAGGTTTCATAACTAATGCTTTTCCTGGTGCAGGACAAATTTGTGCACAATTTCCACATCCAGTACAATCTAAAGGAGTAATTCCTATTGTATAGAAGTATTCCTTATCTCCTTTTATTCCATTAGCTTTTAAGCTCTTATAGCTACTTGGTGCATTTTTTATTTCTTGAGATGTTGCTAAAAATGGTCTTATTACGGCATGTGGACATACAAATGAACATTGGTTACATTGAATACAATTTTCTGGAATCCATTCTGGAACATTAACTGCAATTCCTCTCTTCTCAAAAGCAGTAGTACCAGCCATAAATGTACCATCTGCTGCTCCATACTCTATAAATTTAGATACAGGTAAATGATTTCCTTCTAATTTATTTATTGGAATGCATATTTCTTCAACAAACTTAGGAACATTCATTTTTTCTTCTAACTTATCATCTTCAGCATTTTTCCATTCTTCTGGTGGATTTATCTTAACTAAAGATTCAATTCCCTTATCTATGGCTTCGTAGTTCATGTTTACTACTTTTTCTCCCTTTTTACCATAAGATGTAACAACTGCTTCCTTTAAATATTTAACAGCATCTTCAAGCGGAATTATATTTGCTAACTTAAAGAAAGCTGATTGCATTATCATATTTATTCTTCCACCAAGTCCTATTTGTTGTGCTATTTTTATTGCATTAATAATATAAAATTCTATATTATTTTCTACTATAGATCTCTTAATACTTGCAGGAAGCCTATCATTTAGTTCTTCCTCAGTCCAAATAGTGTTTAAAACAAAAGTACCATTTTTTCTAAGTCCTTTTAATAAATTATAATTATATACATAAGATTGATTATGACATGCCACAAAATCTGCTTGATCTATCTCATAATGTGATTTTATTGGAGTTTTACCAAACCTTAAATGAGATACAGTTATTCCTCCTGATTTTTTAGAATCATAAGCAAAGTATCCTTGTGCATACATATTTGTATGATCACCAATTATCTTAATTGCACTCTTATTTGCACTTACTGTTCCATCCGAACCTAATCCCCAGAATTTACATGCAGTCGTTCCTTCCTCTGCAACATCAATTTCTTCTTTTGGTGAAATTGATAAATTAGTAACATCATCTTCTATGCCAATAGTAAATCTATTTTTCGGCTTATCTTGACTCAAGTTTTCGAAAATTGCTAATATATGTGATGGATATGGGTCCTTTGAACCAAGTCCAAATCTTCCTCCATATACTTTAGGTGGGTTCTCCATTTCATTAACTGCTCTAACAATATCTAAATATAAAGGCTCTCCAATAGAACCAGGTTCTTTAGTTCTATCTAATACAGCAATTTTTTTAACTGTACTAGGAATAACCTTTAGTAATTTTTCTATTGAAAAAGGTCTGTAAAGTCTTACTTTTACAAGTCCAACCTTTTCTCCCTTTTTTCTTAAATAATCTATAGTTTCTTCTGCAACTTCCATCACAGAACCCATAGCTATAAGTATTCTATCTGCTTCTGGATCCCCATAATAATCAAAGCAGTGGTATTCTCTTCCTGTAAGTTCTGTAATTTTTGACATATACTCTTCAACGATTTCTGGAATATCATCATAATATTTGTTTAAAGATTCACTTAATTGAAAATATGTATCTGGATTTTGTGATGTTCCTCTTACAACTGGATGATCAGGATTTAATGAATTTTTTCTAAAATCATTAATTGCTTCATAGTCAATTAATTTAGCCAATTCATCATATTCTAAAACTTCTATTTTTTGAATTTCATGAGATATTCTAAAGCCATCAAAAAAATTAAGAAATGGCATTCTAGCCTTAATTGCAGTTAAGTGTGCAACTGGTGCTAAATCCATAACTTCTTGTACTGATCCCTCTGACAATATCGCAAAACCTGTTTGTCTTGCCGCCATAACATCTTGGTGATCTCCAAATATACTTAATGAAGATGTTGCTATTGCTCTAGCTGCAACATGTATAACTGCCGGAAGTCTTTCACCAACCATCTTATACATATTTGGAATCATTAATAGTAAACCTTGAGATGCAGTGAAGGTAGTAGTTAATGCTCCAGCTTGAAGTGACCCATGAACTGCTCCAGCTGCTCCAGCCTCTGATTGCATTTCTACGATGTTAACTGGTTTCCCAAAAATATTTTTTCTTCCTTGTGCTACCCATTCATCCATATGCTCAGCCATAGGTGAAGATGGAGTAATTGGAAAGATTGCACTTACTTCTGTAAAAGCATACGAAATATGTGCTGCAGCAGTATTTCCATCCATTGTCTTTGTTTTTCTCATATATTTACTAATCCTCCTTATAATTATTATATTAACTATTTTATATAAAAATTTTTTAATCTTTATAATAACTTAAGTATTTGCATCGCCATGTTCTATTATGCGTTATTATTTTTATTACGTATGTAATATATCTTAAATTTTATACGCTAAAATTTTCTTGCAAATACAAAATTATAGTTATTTTTTTATAATCATTGATTAGTATTATTAGCTTACTAAAAATATATTATAATTTTAAAAATCCTTTTTATTGTGATTGTAAAAACAAAAAGTAGGAGAAGTTCTCCTACTTTAAAATTTACCACTTTAATTGCTTTTTCATTTCAATTACAAGTATATGTGATTTTTTATTTGATTTAATCTTTATATTTTCTTCTATTATTTCTAGTGCATCTCTTTCATCTAATTCTACATCATTAATAATTGAATTTCCTTCTATTTGAACTAGATAAGCCTGTCTATTAGAAGCAACTTGAAAATCTATCTCTTTTCCTTCATCTAACTCAACTACATAGAAGTTAGCATCTTGATTAATTTTAATAGGAGCATAGCCTTCTTTACTTGAAACTATATTAAGCCACTTATTTTTTCTATCTTCCCACTGAAATCTATAATCACCATATGCTGGTTTATAATCCTTTCTATCTGGAACTACCCATATCTGAAGTAATCTTGCAGTTTCATCACCAAGGTTATGTTCACTATGATATACTCCTGTTCCAGCACTCATATATTGAACTTCACCTCTATATATAGTGTTTTTATGCCCCATTGTATCTGCATGAGTTAATGCACCATTAATAACATAAGATACAATTTCCATATCCTTATGGGGATGAAAATCAAAGCCTGTTCCTGCTGATATTAAATCATCATTTATAACTCTTAATACCCCGAAATTCATATTATCTATATTAAAATATTCTGCAAATGAAAAATGGAATATACTATTAAGCCAGCCTAAATTACTTTTTCCCATATTTCTATGGTCCAATTTTCTTAACATAATTAAAACCTCCCTTATATCAGTTTAGAGTTCACATAACACAGTTCACAGTTGTTTTGATTTTATAGGTAACAGGGAACAGGTATCAGGGAACAAGTACTAAGTGTAAACTATAATTAAAATTAAGAAACATCTACTTCAGACAAGCTTCAGTAGATGGGCTTTCATACTAAGTTCAGTTATCGCTACACTCAACTTCACTAAGTATTCGTCAAATGAACATCTACTTCAGACAAGCTTCAGTAGATGGGCTTTCATACTAAGTTCAGTTATCGTTACACTCAACTTCACTAAGTATTCGTCAAATGAACGTCTACTTCAGACAAGCTTCAGTAGATGGGCTTTCATACTAAGTTCAGTTATCGCTACACTCAACTTCACTAAGTATTCAATGCCGCGTACATTATATGGTTTAGGTTTTGCGGAGCAATTTATATAATAACTTGTTCCCTGTTCCCTGACACCTGTTACTTTCTCCAAGAAACTGTGAATTGTGAACTATGAACTATAAAAGTGCTTTGCACTTTTATAAATTATTTTATAACTTTCACTCTTTCTTCTATTGATGTAAATTCCTTTTCCCCTGCTGGAGCAGTTCCTTTACCAAATGGCATTTGAGCAACCATTTTCCAGCTACTTGGAAGGTTAAATTCTCTCTTTACTTCTACTTCTATTAATTCGGTATAATGTTGCAGGGTTGCTCCAAGTCCTTCCATTGATAAGGCAGTCCAAATTGCAAATTGTAACATACCTGAAGTTTGCTCTGCCCAAACTGGGAAGTTATCTTTATAAAGTGCAAATTGATTTTGTAATGCTTCTATAACATTAAAATCTTCAAAGTACAATACTGTTCCATATCCAGCTTTAAATGAGTTTACTTTTTGTTCTGTTGAAGCAAAATTTTCCTCTGGAACTATTTTTCTTAATGCTTCCATTGTGATATCCCATAGCTTATCATGACTTTCTCCTAATAATACAACTGCTCTTGAGCTTTGTGAATTAAAGGATGATGGTACATGTTTTACTGAATACTCCACTATTTCCTTAATCTTTTCATCTGATATTGGTGACTCCTTACTTATTGAATATATACTTCTTCTTTCCTTTATTGCATCATAAAAATTTTTATTCATTTATATCATTCTCCTATCTTATTTTCATTTTTTAATTAATATTCATTTAGTATTAATTATATAAGTATTAATTTGATGAAATTTATCAAGCAAAATAAATTCTATTACTTTAATGCCTTTCTTAAATGTATTAAGTTATCTACTAATTCTCTTTTTGTATCTTCATCTAACTGAATAAATAAATTATCTAAGAAATCTTTGTGTTTTGGAAATATATCTGAAATAAATATCCTACCTTTCTCTGTTAATGAAACGTAAAATACTCTTTTGTCCTTTTCGCATTTTCTTCTAATAACTAATTCCTTCTTTTCTAATTTATTTATTACATATGTTATTGTCCCACTAGTAACTAGAATTTTCTCAGCTACCTTTTGAACAGATTGGTCACCTTTATGATATAACATCTCTAGGACACCAAACTCACTAATATTTAATCCAAATCCCTCTACATTTTTTTCTATTTCAGAAAACATGTCATTATAAGTTCTAGCCATAGCAATAACTAGTTTTAAATTTATATCACTCATATATTCACCTACATTATCTTGATTTCAAGATAATTATATCTTTAAAATATCTTGAAGTCAAGATATTTTAAAAAATTAATTATCTTCCCTCTTCCCCCTGTGCATTTCTATAGCTTTTCAATATAATTCTTTATTATCTATTTATATTTATAAAATTATTCTTAATTATTATTTGAAATATTTTAATAGTATAAAATAAAGTATTTTACACAAAATAGACTCGGAGGTGTGATAATATGGATATAACATTAACACAAAAGGAAAGATTATTACTTGAAGATCAAAAAAGTCATGAGCAAATTTGCATAGAAAAATATACAAACTATGCTAATCAAGCTCAAGATCCTCAATTAAAACAAATATTTAATTTACAAGCTCAAGATGAAAGAACCCATCTTGATAGCATTAATCAGTTATTAAGCGGCACAATCCCTCAAATGGGTCAGCAGCAAAATCAAAATTCAAGTCAAAATATGGCTAATCAAAATTCGGCTCCTACTATGAATACTACACAGGTAAATACAGCAAATGTATCTGATGCTGATATGTGTAAAGACCTACTAATGACAGAAAAATATGTATCAGGAACTTATGATACTACAATTTTTGAATTTAGAGATACTAGGGTTCGTGATGTGTTAAACCATATACAAAAAGAAGAACAAAAACATGGGGAAACCATATTTCAGTATATGGAAAGTAAGGGACTATATAATCCTCAATAATTATATTTTTAAAACTATATAAAATAAAAGTACATAAATCTCTAAATTATATATTAGAGATTTATGTACTTTTATATATTAATTTATGTAATCATTATGATATTTTTCTTTTAGTCTTATTATTTTCTAATATTATACATTTTTTAATGCTTCATTAATATTATCTACATATTGAACCGATTCAGTCCAGCCAGGTATTTCTTTGCCTAATCTCTTAAATTGAGATATAGTAACAACATTTCCTTTTGTAATAAAAAGTCTCTTTTTAAAAGGTACATCCATATATCTTTTTAGTAATACACCTAATGCTTGTGCTACTTCTGGACTTGATGGCTTTAATTCTGCTGCATCAATAATTAATGC
This sequence comes from Clostridium sartagoforme AAU1, assembly GCF_000401215.1. Classification (GTDB taxonomy): domain Bacteria; phylum Bacillota; class Clostridia; order Clostridiales; family Clostridiaceae; genus Clostridium; species Clostridium sartagoforme. Next base: position 50,926 of record NZ_ASRV01000019.1, read on the forward strand.
ATATTCTTTTGCAGGAAATGTTTTAGTTAACTCATCATAATCCTTTAAAAAAGCTGCTCCGTCCTCTGCACTAAAGAATCCAGATGCTTGCGCATGAAAAATCTTTTTTAGCTTGTCTGCATTTAATTGATAATTTGAATTTTTTCCTTGGTATTTTACCATAATAACTCCTCCTAATATTTTATTATATATTTCAAATAATATTAACTATCTATGTTTGTTAATACTATATTAAAACCTAAATAACAAAACGGTGACTACAGATCCAGAACCCATGGATGCTAAAGTAACATAATCGTTTTTCTTAATTTTACCTGACCTTAATGCTCTATCAAGTGCTATTATTGGACTTGTTGTTCCTGTATATCCAAATTCATTTCCAATATAAGTTGTCCTATTTTTATCTATATTTAACTTTTCTAAAGTAAGTCTAGCATCTGGAATAGTGAATTGTGAAAAAATTAGATGATTTATATCTTTTGCTTTTATTTCGTTGTCTTCAGCTATTTGTTTAATTAAATCTACCCATACATCCGAAATGAAATTCCCATCAAAAGGTTCCCAAGACCATTTTTTATCATCTTCATTTTTTATTTGCCCTTTTATAACCTTGGAATATCCTGCCCTAGGCATAAGTATATTATTACATTCTGCCGTTTGTGCTAAATGTATAGAATCAATAAATCCTCTCTTTTCATCCTCTTCTATCTTCTCTAAAACTACAGCCGCTGCTGCATCTCCAAAATTAGCATATGAAACTGAGTCATTTGGACTTCCTACTGAACTAAATAAAATTCCTCCAACAACTAATGCTCGTTTAAATCTCTTATTAGTCATTAATATTCTGCTTGCCTGATCTAATGCAGTTATCATACCTAAGCAATTAGAATTTGTATCATATGCCATTTTTATTCTTATATCTGATCCACCAAGCATCTCTAATACCTTAATTGCGTTGGAAGGTGATGTGTACTCTGGAGTATCTGTTGCAAAAATAAGTAAATCTATATCTTTAATACTTAAGTTTGCTTCTTTCAATGCACTTATACTTGCCTTGTAACCCATAGTTATTACAGTTTCATTAGGATCATCAGAAATATATCTATACTCTCTCTCTAAATGATTTAATAACCCTTCTACTTCAATTCCCATCTTATTAAAATGGTTAATAAAGTAATCGTTGTGAACCCTATTTGAAGGATGATATATTCCTGTGCTGATAATATTAATATTTTTTTCTCTCATAAATACCTCTCCCTATGTTTCTTTAAATTACTTTCAAGTAATTTTCTATATTTTTCATGTATTACTTTAAATTCCATATAAATAAATATTATAACATAATGTGTAAAATTTCAACTTTTTAAATTTGTTTTTAATTTTAATTATATTTTATATTATATTTTTTTATTCAACATTTTGTCTAATAAATCATTACATTGTCAAAAGAGTTTAATAGTTTCTAAGTTATAAAAAACTATTACAAAGAGCAAGACTCTATGCAATAGTTCTTTTATTTATTATTTATAGGGTATTACTAAATGGCTTATTTTTTCTTTGCTTTTCAATTTCCAATTAATGATCTTACCTCGTTGTAGTAATATTCAATTTTGCTTAGTATTTCACTATCTTCCGGTAGTTTTGCAACTTCTGATAAAGATCCCTTTACACCTTTGCTCTTTATTAAACTTTGTAATTTAACACTCTGCTCATCCTCATCATTTTTGTAATTCATTGCCGCGCCTACACCTAGAAGCAAATTTTCAGTATTTATATTATATGATCTTGCTGTAATTAAAGGCTTTATAAGTCTATCATTTTCATTAAGTTTTCTTAATGGTTCTCTTCCAACCCTAGCAACATCATCCTTCAAATAAGGATTTCTAAATCTTGTAATTATCTTATCTATATATTTCATATGCTTTTCTTCATCAAAATTATATTTAGCAATTAAAGCTTTTCCACTTTCTATCATTGCATTTCTTACAAAGTTATATATCTTTTCATCATTTATACTTTCATCTATAGTTCTATACCCTTTAAGATATCCAAAATATGCAGTTATAGCATGTCCAGTATTTAGTGTAAATAATTTTCTCTCTATATATGCTGTTAAATTACCTACTAAATTCATTCCTTCTATTTTAGGAATTTCACCTTTAAATGCATCTTCTTCTACATTCCATTCATGGAAGCTTTCAACCACTACATCTAGGATATTTTCACTTTTTACTGGTGGAACTATTCTATCTACAGAACAATTTGGGAAACCTATATATTTTTCTAAATATTCTACTTCTTCTTCATTTAAATACTTAACAACTTCATTTTTAAGTTGTGTGCTGGCATTAACTGCATTTTCACACGCTATTATATTTAAGTTTTTTTCCACTCCTAATTCTTTTCTTCTCTTTATACCATTTGCTATTGTTCCTGCTATCTTAGGTAATACTAATGGTCCTACAGCTGTTGTAATTATTTCAGCATTATTTATCTTATCTAGAATTAAATCATCTGTAGAGAAAACTCCACTTATATTTGTTACTTTTTCTTTAGTACATTCAACATCCATAACATTAATAACATATTCTTTATCTTCATTAATTTTATTAATTATGTCTTTATTTACATCTGCAAAAATAACATGATATCCAGATTTAGATAGTAATCCCCCTATGAAACCTCTCCCTATATTACCTGCTCCGAATTGTATTGCTTCCTTCATTGTTTTTCCCCCTTATTTTTGAAATACGTCTAGTATATCCTTTTTATTCTCAGTTTTGCTTAATCTATCAACAAGTTCTAGGTCTTCTAATGATATTGCTATATTTGATAATATCTCTAAGTGCTCATCTCCAACCCCTGCTATTCCAATAACTAAGTATGCTAATTCCTCACCAAAATTAACTCCTTCTGGATATTGAAGAACTACTATTCCTGATGCCTCTATTTGTCTTTTTGCTTCTCCTATTCCATGAGGTATTGCTACTCCCATTCCTATATACGTTGAAACAACTCTCTCTCTTTCTTGCATAGCATCAATATATTCTTCTTTTACATATCCTCTGCTAACTAGAAGTTTTCCAGCTCTTTCAATAGCTTCTTCTTTAGTTTCACTTTTTAAACCTAAAAGTATATTTTTCTCTGATAATACTGATAATTTTTCTTCAATCATAATATCCTCCGATTTCACTTCACATGCTAAATTATTTTTTGACTTTTCTTCTAATCTTTTAAATAACTCCTCTATTTTGTCATCTTTTAAGAAACTTTCTATAAAAATATGCTCCGCATTTGGAGAATTTCTTTTTGCTCTTTCTACTAAATTTACATGACTTACTACTATATCTGCATCTTTTGGTATTGTATCTACTGATGAATTAGCTACCTCTATATCTAAATCTAAAGACTTGATCCTATTTCTTAATTTAGTTGCACCCATTGCACTTGACCCCATTCCGGCATCGCAAGCAAATACTATTTTCTTTATTGTCTCTTTTTTCACTTCTTTTTCTTTAGTTGTTTCCATAGTTAGTATTCCTTCTTTTTCTTCCATTTGTTTATCATTTTTCTCTTCATTTTTAGCTGCTCTCTTTACTAATGGAACTGCTATTATAAATGAAACAATTATTGCTACTATTACTCCTAATAACACTTGAATGATTCCTCCTTTTGGTGACATTGCAACCAATGCAAATATACTTCCTGGCGATGGTGTTGCAACAAGCCCTGCCCCTAAAACAGAGAATGTAAATGCTCCTGCTGCTCCACCTGCAATTACTGATATAATTAATGCTGGGTTCATTAGTATATATGGAAAATATATTTCATGGATTCCTCCAAGAAAATGTATTATGGCTGCTCCTGATGCTGACTGCTTTGCTACGCCTTTACCATATAGTAAATATGCTAAAATTACTCCTAGTCCTGGGCCTGGATTAGATTCTAGTAAGAACATTATAGATTTTCCAGTTTCCTGAACTTGCTCTATTCCTATTGGTCCTAAAACTCCATGATTTATAGCGTTATTTAAAAATAGTACTTTTGCTGGCTCTATAAATATTGAAACAAGCGATATTAAACCATTTTGTATTATTACTTCTGCTCCATTTTTTAAGAAGGTAGTTATAACTAATATTATTGGACCAATTGTTTTGAATCCTATTATTACAAAAAATACTCCTAGAATTCCAATTGAAAAGTTATTTACTAGCATTTCAAAACCTGCTGGGACTTTATCTTTAATAAGTTCATCAAATTTTTTTATTGTAAATCCTGCTATAGGCCCAATTACCATAGCTCCAATAAACATTGGAATTTCTACACCAACTATAACTCCCATTGTAGCTATAGCTGCCATAACTCCTCCTCGTTTACCTGCGACTACATACCCACCAGTCATACCAACCATAAGTGGTAATAAATATTTTAAAATCGGATCTACTAATTCACCTAAAGATTCATTTGGCATCCACCCTGTTGGTATAAAAAATGCAGTTACTAGTCCCCAAGAAATGAATGCTCCTATATTTGGCATCACCATGGCACTTAAAAACTTACCAAACTTTTGTATATTGTCTTTAATCATTTTTAATTGCCTCCAAGCTTTTTTGTACCTTTTTTAAATAGAAATCTTTCAATATTCTTTCTACTTCTTCTACTACCTTTTCTTCTTTTTCTTGTCTTAATATCTCTATAAATTTATCTTCTTCTATTAATGCACTATTTAACTTACTCATTAACTCTGGCGTAATTTCTTTACTTTCTTCAGGTATTATAGAGACTACTGCTCCCCTTATAATCTTTTCTTTATCTATAAATTCATCTTTAATTCTTATATATCCAAATCTGCTATTACTAAAACAATTACATTTGCAGTGTAAAAGAATTATTTCTAATTCATGTAAATAAGTACTGCTGATATCTTCCCTTTGTAAAAGTTTATTCTTAACTTCCTTTATATCATCTTCATTATCTGTAAATAGTTTACTTCCTACATCAATAATATCTTCTAAAGATTTGACATTATCTATTACCTTTATCTTCACATTATCTATGATAGATATAATCTCACTTCCTAAGTCTGTAATTTCTCTAATTCCAATTTTACTTTTATTTACTTTTGCTTTTTTTATTATACTTTTATACTTTTTTTGCTTAGATATCCTTCTAAAGTTATCTTGTAGTATAGCTTTATCTTGTAATGATAAAATTGGATTAACACAAACATTTTTAAAATCTATATTTAGAGGTATCGTAGAAACTATGATGTCTATTCCATCTTCCTTTAGCTTTTCTTCATTTATATTTAATGCTGAAATAGTTCCCATAAGCTCTATATTATTAAATTCTTTTTCTAAGATAGCTTCTAGTAGACTTGATGTTCCAATCCCCGTTGGACAAGATATAACAACTTTAACCTTATCCTCAAAACCTTTTTTATATAAAGCTGCTGCTATATGCATTGTTATATATGCAATTTCTGATTCTGGGATTTCATCTACTTTAGTTTGAATTTTTAATATTTCACATGCTTTCTTAGTAATTTCATATTCTACAGAATATTTATCTTTAATATTATTTAATAGTGGATTTCTTATATTTAGTTTCATCTTTAATCTACTTATAGCAGGTACTAAATGATTCGTAAGATCCTTTATAAGCTTTTCATCATTTTTAAGATAAACATTTAGTTCATTTTCTACTACTGTTATTATGTGGTTTGCTATTTGTTTAACATCTAGATTGTTTAAATCTTTTTCTAAATCTGATACAGAGTTTAATCTAAGTTTCGCTCCTTTAAGGTGCATTGTTATATAACCTATCTCATCTTTTGGAATGCTGACTTCAAATCTTTTTTCTATATCTCTAACTATTTTTTCTCCAATTCTAAATTCTGGCGATTTTGATAATTCATCTAAAACAGCCTTATCCATTTTTATATTTTCATTGTTTTTTATTCTTTGAATAGCTAATGATAAATGAACTACAAGTCCTATATAAGCGCTATCTACAAGATGTATATCTATATCCTTCTCTAATCCTTGAACAATTTCTTCAATTGACTTTATTATTGACTTATCAATAAAGCTTAAAAGTCTATTTTCTATAGAAAACTCTATAACGTTTTCATTTCTGTTAGTTTTCAAGGAGCCCTTTAAAAGATTGATTAATTCTTTTTCTTCTAATGTGTCATATAAAATATTTATAAGAGCTTTTCTATAGTCATTTTCTCTTCCTTCAATATAAATTCCTAAACCAGGCTTTCTAATTAATTTTATATTAAAGTCTTGAAGCCATTTTTCTATACTATCTAAATCATTACTTAAAGTTCCTTCCGAAACCTTCAGATGAGATGTGAAATAGAATAACTTAATAGGTTCTTTAGCTATAAGCAATTCATTTGCTATTATTTTCTTTCTTTCTTCCCTAGAGTATTCCTTATGAATTTTTTCTATTTCTAGTAATTCTAATATTAACTTTTGATTTTCCAAATCTTCATCAATAACCAATCCAACGCCTGGCTTTTTTATAAACTTAAACTCATTTTCTTCTAACCAAGCTTCAATTTTTGGCATTTCTCTTAATACTGTTCTAGAACTTAATGAAAGTTTTTCCGCTATAGCAGCTATTGTTATAGGGCTTGTAACTGTAGACTTAGTTAGAATTTGTATTATTTCTTTTTGTCTAGAGTTCAACTTTTTACTTTTCATATTAAACCTCTCCATTAATGACATTTTTATATGCTAAGCTCCTTCTATCTTTATTTTAATCCTATGAATCCATTTACTCAATTCAATCATCCATTACAAATGTCTTAAACCATTAGTGACATATTTAAAGATGTCACTATCTTTTAATATTTATTACTGGATTATAAACCTTTCCTTATTCCATAGATTTACATATTAATTATATCAGAATAATAGCTTTTACTATTGTATATATTTACCAAGCATTGATTTATATAAGTGCTTAAGTAACATATAAATGTCCATTATATTATTTAAATTAAATATTAAATTAAAAATTTATATATTTTTAATTTGCCCAAATATAATTTAAAAATAATTTCTTTATAATAAATTATCTCTTTAAGTTTATCTATAAAAAAAGAAAAGGATTGAGACTGGTTTAATACCATACTCAATCCTTTGAAACTGTATAATAAAATTATCTAATGTTTGAGGTCTAAATTATTAGTAAATTATATTAATTTATTTACTTGCTAGTCTGTTATATAATTCTTGAATATTATTATCTGTTAAGAAGTTTTGAATACCGATGATTTCTGCACTTGGGCAAGATTTTCTTGCTCTTTCTATTAAAGTTACATGAGTAACTACAATGTCAGTATCTTTATCTATATCGTCAACAGATGCATGTTTTACTTCTATTCCTAAGTTTAAATCTTTTATTTTATTCTTAAACTTTGAAGCTCCCATTGCACTTGATCCCATTCCTGCATCACAAGCAAATATAATTTTGCTTACATTGCTTTTTACTGTAACTTTCATATCTTTTATTTGTGCTTTTGCAACTTCTAAATCTTCATCTTTACTATTTTTTGAAGCCTTTTTAACAAATGGTGATGCTACTAAGAATGATACTACTGTAGCTACTAATACCCCTGCTAAAACTGGGAATAATCCTCCCTTAGGTGCCATTGTCATTAATGCAAATATACTTCCTGGTGATGGTGTTGCAACAAGTCCTGCTCCTAATATTGAGAATGTAAATACTCCTGAAGCTCCCCCTGCAATTACTGCTAATATTAAAGCTGGATTCATTAATACATATGGGAAGTAAATTTCGTGAATTCCTCCAAGGAAATGTATTATTGCAGCTCCTGGAGCTGATTGTTTAACAGATCCTTTACTAAACATCCAATAAGCTAATATTATACCAAATCCAGGACCTGGGTTTGCTTCTAATAAGAACATTATTGATTTTCCAGTTTCTTGAACTTGTTCTATTCCTATTGGTCCTAAAATACCATGGTTAACAGCATTATTTAAGAATAATATTTTTGCTGGTTCTATAAAGATTGAAATTAAAGGTAATAATCCTTTTCCAACTATAAATTCTACACCTACTTTTAATATTCCTGTTATTGCAACTACTACTGGACCTATTGCAAGGAATGCAAGTATAGCAAGTACCATTCCTAAAATACCGATAGAGAAATTGTTTACTAACATTTCAAAGCCTGCTGGAACTTTTCCATCTATAGCTTTGTCGAACTTCTTAATTACGAAACCAGCTAATGGTCCCATAATCATTGCTCCAATAAACATTGGCATGTCTGCTCCTACTATTACACCCATAGTAGCAACTGCCCCTATTACTCCTCCTCTTAAACCTCCTACCATCTTACCACCTGTGTAACCAATTAATAGTGGTAATAAGTACTTAATCATAGGATCAACTAGTGAACTTAGTGATTCGTTTGGTAACCAGCCTGTTGGTATAAAAAGTGCAGTTATTAGTCCCCAAGCTATAAAAGCTCCGATATTAGGCATTACCATACCACTTAAAAATTTACCAAATCTTTGCATTGTATCATTTGTTTTTAATTTAGTGTTTGACATAATTCCACCCTCCATTTAATTTATAATTGCTGTCTTTTCTTCATGTAAACTTTTACTTTATGACTTAATTATATTTTCTTATTCACAACAATTCAATTTGAAGAAACCTTCCTTTTGTCATCTAATGTTGGTGACAAATTTACACTATAATTTATTCATAGTCTAAAACAATTCAAAATTCACAAGACAAATTTCACAGTTATTAGACAGTTAGCTGTTGATAATTAAGGGATGAGAGTTGAGAGTTTCGTAGTATTTTTTTAATTCAACAACGCTGAATTATTTCTATAATTTTCCACATAAAACTATCAATTCTCAATTAAAAAGGTAACTATAAACCAAAAAGGCATCATATTAACAGATTTTAATCTGTTAATACGATGCCTTTTTGAGTGCTTGTATTATTTTTTCTTATTCTATATCGTTTATAGCTTTGATAAAAGCCTTTTCTTCTAAATCTTCAAATCCCCTAAATATTATTTGATCTATATCACTATTATTAAATACATAGCAATATTCCTCGCCTAAGTATCCCTCTGGATAAAGACAACCTAGATAGTCGCTTAATTCTTCTCCTCTTCCTACTAAAATCTTTCTCCCTATTATTATTAACTTTTTATATCCATCTCTCAATACAACTATTGATCCTAGTGGCAATAAATCCATTTTACGTCCTCCAGTTATACTATCCCCTAATTTATTTACTTCTTTCTAAACATCTATACTATATATTGTACTACATTCTGATAATAATATAAATATTACCTATCTTAACATTAAATATAAATAATTTTTTAATAATATTCAATTATAAAAAAGCCCTACATCTATAATTAAGTGTACGGCTTTGTGTTTGTACTTTATTTAAATCAAACTATAATAATTCATAATTTAAGCATAATGGTACATTATAATTTTCACTTTTTATAAGGTCAGCATCTATATTGTAAATATCTTTTAAAACCTTTCTATTCATTATTGAATTTGGTTCATCATTATAAAGTATTTTCCCTTTTTTCATTGCTACAATAAAATCAGAATACTTTGCAGCATGATTTATATCGTGTAATACCATTACTACGGTACATCCTTCTTTATCATTTAATTTTTTTACAATATTAAGTACTTCAAGTTGATGAGACATATCTAAAAAAGTAGTTGGTTCATCCAATAGCAATATATCCGTATCTTGAGCTAATGCCATTGCAAGCCAAACTCTTTGCCTTTGTCCACCCGATAAATCTGATAACTCTCTATTTCTAAATTCAATTGTATTTGTTACTTTTAATGCCCATTCAATTTTTTCTTTATCTTGATTAGATAACTTATTTATATTACTTCTGTGAGGATATCTTCCATAAGACACTAATTCCTCGACTTTTAATTGAGAAGGTGCAGTTGGATTTTGAGATAATATAGCTAATTTCTCTGCGATTTCTTTACTCTTCATATCATTCATATCTTTATCTAAAAGAAATATATTTCCCTTTTCCTTTTTAAGGATTCTTCCTATACTCTTTAATAAAGTTGATTTTCCACAACCATTAGCTCCAATAATACTAGTTATCTTCCCTTTTTCAAGAGTAAGGTCTAAATCTTCAATTATAATTTTTTTATCATATCCTACTTTTAACTTTTTTATATCAATAGCTTTTTTCATATCTTACCTCTTTACGATCTGTATAATAAATATATAAAATAAGGAATTCCAATTATAGATATAACTATCCCAACTGCTAATTCTGATGGTGCAAAAATAGTTTTAGCAATAAAATCTGATAATATTAAAAGAAGAACTCCAACTAAGATAGTTATTGGCATAAGTTTTCTATGCTTTATACCCACTAATTGCCTAGCTATATGAGGTGCCATTAATCCTATAAATCCTATATTTCCAGCAACACATACACAAGCACTAATTAAACCAACACAAGAAAATAATAATTTTCTCTTTTCTTTATCTAAATCTATACCAAGACTAACTATGCTACTTTCCTCTAACTGAAAATAATCTAATAAATGAACCTTTTTATAAAGATACACACTTAAAATTATTATCCAAGGAAGCATCATATAAATAAATGTCCAATTTGCATTATATATTGAACCAGCTTGCCAAACTGCTGCAAATTCAAAATCTGAAGCATTCATCTTCATAGAAAAAAGCATTGAAATAGCTGAAAATCCACTATTTACTGCTATACCAGTTAAAATAAGTCTTTGCATGTCCATCTTTTTATTATTCTTTGAAAATATTAATATTATTAAAGCTGCTAAAAAACCTCCTATAAATCCAAATATAGGCATTGAGAAAATGTTCAAAAAATTACTTCCATCAGATGCTGATGCTTTAAAATTTATGAAATACATATACATCATTATTGCTGCTCCTGCACCAGAATTTATTCCTAGGATTCCCGGATCAGCTAATTCATTTTTTGTAATTCCTTGAAGAAAAAGCCCTGATACTGATAATCCTATTCCAATTAATATAGATATAATTATTCTTGGAAGCCTAAATTCAAATATCACTAATCTAAATTTTTCATTATCATTTAAACTAAATAGGGTTTGAAATATTTCAATTACACTTATATCGAACATTCCATTAGTTAGATGTAAGTAAAAAGCTAAAAATATTAATATAAGTAATAATATTATTACAAAAGAATATTTAAGTTTTTTATTATGCATTTTTTGTCCCTCCCTTAACTTTTATCATATATAAAAAGAAAGGTACCCCTATAATAGATGTTACAGTCCCTATAGGTGTTTCAAAAGGAAATGCTATGTATCTACTTAATAAATCACATAATCCTAAGAAAAAAGCTCCTCCAATTAATGAATACGGAATTATATATTTATAATCATGTCCAACTAACATTCTTGTAATATTGGGTATTACAAGTCCTACAAAAGCTATTTTCCCAACTAAAGCAACAGAAATAGCTGTTAGTAATACAACTGATGTCATTGATAAATATTTAATTATATTTGTTTTTTGTCCTAAACTAATAGCTATATCTTCTCCTAAAGAAGTTATAGTAATATCTTTGGCTATTATTATGGCTATTAAAATACCAATAACTCCTATTGGTACTGTAAGCTTTAATAAATCACTATTTACAGTATGAACTTTTGTATTATACCAAGCTGAGATTGTCTGAGAAATTTGAAAATACATGGCAATAGCAGAACCTAAACTACTTAAAAAGCTACCTACTATTGTTCCTATAATTGCAAGCCTAACAGGAGATAAGCCATTTTTTATAGACGATCCTATACCTAATACTAATACAGCTCCTATTATAGAACCAATTATAGAAACTAAAATTAAACTTCCATTTGAAAGTCCTGGATAAAAAACCATTGCTATAGTAATTAGAAATGCTGAACCATCATTTACTCCCATTAAAGATGGAGAGGCCAAATAATTTCTTGTTATACCTTGCATAATTGAACCAGCTACTGCTAAAAAACCTCCAACTAATAGTACAGCAATAGCTCTAGGCAATCTATTATTTCTAATTATTATATGATCTACATTGCTTTGATCAAATTTAAAAATAGCATTGTAAACAACTTCTTTTGGTATGGCTTTCGTTCCCATAGTTACTGATAAAATCGTTACACTAATTATTCCTATTATACATATTATAAAAATCAATAAATATTTTTTATTAAAACTTTTCATATCTATCCCCTTAAAGCTTTCACTGAAACTCAATGTAAAATGAATGATGTGAAACTCAAAATTAAATAAGAAACTCCTTTCGGAGTTTCTAAAATAGAAATATTTTTAGTAAATTTTTAAAAATTATATTAATAATTCTAAATTTTTAATTTAATAAGTTGTCTACAACTGCATCTAAGAATCTAACCTTTGACCAAGCTGTTCCCCCTTGAGCTAAAGGTTCAACAGTATTAACAAATACCTTATTATCTTTAGAAGCTTTTATGTTTTTAAATATAGGATTTTCTAATAATTCATTTAAAGCTTTAGGTGCATCTTTATTTTCTGAATCCTCAAATTGTAAGAAAATCACATCTGGATTTATTTCTGATAATGTTTCTATAGTCAATTCCGCTTGTGCTTTTGCCTGAGTTATTACATCAGGAATCTTTACCCCTAAATCAGTATATAAAACTGGATTCAAATATACATCGGCTGGATATATATACATTAATCCACCTCTTACTCTAATAACTAAAATATTTTGATCCTTATATTTATTTGAAAACTCTTCCTTAGATTTTGAAGCTTTTCCCTCATAATCTGAAATTAGTTTATTAGCTTCTTCTGCCTTACCTGTTATTTCTCCTAAAGCTAAAAGATTATTCTTCCAATTTCCTGATATATGTGAATATGGTAGAGTTACAGCAATTTTATTTAACTGAGTCATTGTTTCTTCCCCAAATTTTGAACTTCCTATAATGACATCTGGATTTAATCCTAATATAACCTCTACATTAGGAGCTTTTTTATCTCCAACTAAAGTTACATCTTTAAAGTTTTCTGCTAAATATTTGGGAACCTCTCCAGCAATTTCTAAAACTCCATCTGCTTTAATACCTAGAGCCGCTGCATCTTCCATTCCCTCTAGACTTGCAAGAACTACATTCTCAACCTTTTTATCAAAAGAATATTCTTTATCTAAATAATTTATTTTAAATGCTGTATTTTTATCTTCAACTTCCTTTTGGGCTGAAGAATTCTTTGCAGTGCAAGCAGTTAAACTTGTAATTAAAACTGTTGATAGTAATAATGTTAAATATTTTTTCATATTAACCCTCCATATATAATGATAATCATTTTCAATTCATAATTATTTTAGCAAAATCTTATGAAAGGTAAAATAGACTTTCGGGATAATTTTTTGTACTTTTGCCGAATTTACTTTTTTATAATAATACCTTTAATAACATTATCATTAATTTCTCTATATTTTCTAGGGCATACTCCTACATTTTTTTTGAAGGTTTTACTGAAATAAAAACAATCATTATATCCTGTCATATCAGCTATTTCTGAAATTGTATAATTAGAAAATTTTAATAACCTTTTAGCTTCTTTTAATCTATATTCTACTAAATATTTTACAGGAGATAATCCTGTGACCTCTTTAAAAATATCACTAAATCTTCGTCTATCTATATCTAGGATATTTGATATTTCACTCACTGTTATTAACTCATTAAAATTTTTATTTATATATTCAATTCCCTTATTTACTAATCTTAATTTATCATTATATTGTGATACCCTTACATTTTTATTAATGAATTTATTAAACCTAAAAAATCAACTTTACAAGAAAACCTTGAGTAATTATCTGGATTTAATGATTCATCGCTAATAGTCTCACAATACTTTATCAAAGGTAACCTGTCCTCAATTTCTAAATAAAAAGATTCTTTTTCTATGTTTTGAAACTTTTCTATAGTTAAAATATTCTTATAATGAACTACATAATACTCAATACCTATATCCTCTGTTTCAACTCTTATATCCATATTTGACCCACAGTGAAGTATTGTATTTTCATTTAAAGCATATTTTTCTCCATTTACAGAAAAAGAACATTCTCCTCTTATAGGTATTACTATTCCACATAAATTTTTTGCAGTTTTTCTATTAAGATCCTTCTCTTTAGGAGGTAAACTACTTTTAAAAATATCAACAAATTCCATAGAATTCTCAGAAAAATATTCAGTTAACCAATTAATACTTCGTTTCATATTCATTGACCTTTTCCCTTTATTATTTTATACTTGTGAATAAATCTTAACATAAAGGAGTAAATTTATGAATAATTTTAAAATAAAATCAAATTATACTAATAGCTTTTATGATATTAGTTTCTATATACCAGAAGAATCAAATGAAAATAATTTACCACTAATATTGGTTTTAGACGGTGGATACTACTTTGATGTAGTAAAAGCTTGTGTAAAGCAACAAAGGCAAGCATCTGCTAAAACCGGAGTTAATTCAGCTATAGTTATTGGCATTTCTCATCAAGAATTTGAAAAAAAAGAAAAGAGATTTTTAGATTTTACAGCTCCAGCAGATAAATACATAATTGATGAAAAAAGAAAAGCAATAATCCCTGAAAACCTTGGTGGAAGTGAGGACTTTAACAAATTTATAGAAAAAGAGCTTTTTCCAATAATTGAAGGTAATCTTAATTTTGATAAAAATAACACTACTATAATTGGCCATTCTCTAAGCGGCTATTATGTATTATGGAATTTATTAAAAGGATCAAATATCTATAAGAATATAATATCCTTTAGTCCATCAGTATGGTGGAATGACTATGAGCTTTTAAACTTTCCTAACTTAGAAAAGAGTAATAAAAATATTTTCATTGGAGTAGGAGAAAAAGAAGGATATATGGTTGATGGAGCACAAAAAATATATGATAAAATTAAAAATTTTAATAAAAATTGTACTATATATGTTGCCCCAGAAGAAAACCATGGCTCTGTAGTAATTACTAGTATAAGTAGGTCCCTTAGATATATTAATTTATTTGGGTGAAACTACACTCCAAAAGACCCCATTACTTGTATAAAATAAAATCTTTATAGTATTTTATAATAATTCTTCATACATATAAAAAAATTGCAGATGTATGCAGTCTCTTCTGCAATCTATCCACAATTTTTTCTTTATTTTATTCTAAAGAGTTAATTTTTATATAAATTTTGAATTTAAACTTTGAACTTCATAATAATTGCCTGTAGATTCTGTGCTAAAATTGATAATCCATCACTTGAACCTGCTATTTCTTCTATAGAAGCCGTCTGCTCTTCCATTGACGCTGATGCTTGTTGGGTAGCGGCAGAATTTTCTTCTGCAATAGAAGAAAGATTTTGTAGAGTAGTAAGTATTTCATTCTTCATCTTTTCCATTTCTTCACCAGAAATATTTAGTTGTTTAATAGCTTGTTCAGAATCCATCATTACTTCGGCGATTAGTTCATATTTACTTTTACTGCTAATCACGCTACTTTTCTGCTCATTTGATATAGTCGATACTCTTTCCATTGTTTTTACGGCATTTTTAGAATTGCTTTGTAACTCATTTACTATTTCATTAATTGTCTTTGTAGATGCTCCTGACTGTTCTGCTAATTTTCTTATTTCTTCAGCAACAACTGAAAAACCTTTTCCCGCTTCCCCTGCTCTTGCTGCTTCTATAGCCGCATTTAAAGCCAATAGATTAGTTTGCTCTGCAATAGAAGCAATTACATTACTTGCTTGTCCGATTTTATTGGAACTATCATTGGTTTTTAAAATAACCTCATGAATTTCTTTTGTAGCCCTACTACTTTCTTCAGTTACTTTTGTTAATTTTTCAATTTCTTTTAATCCCTCATCAACAACAATCCCAACATTTTGATAAGCATTGTTCAACTGCTTCAGATGTCCTTGATCTTTTTCAATAATTTCTCCTAATGCTTCGGACTTAAATGCACCTTCTTCTGTATTTTGTGCTTGATTAGTTGCACTT
The DNA here is from genome assembly GCF_000401215.1 of Clostridium sartagoforme AAU1. Lineage (GTDB taxonomy): Bacteria > Bacillota > Clostridia > Clostridiales > Clostridiaceae > Clostridium > Clostridium sartagoforme. The sequence goes on from NZ_ASRV01000019.1 coordinate 67,036, forward strand.
CTTGCTATTTCTTCTACTGTTCTTGATACTTCTTCTGCTGCAGTGGCTGATTGTTGTGATATAGCCGTCAATTCTTCCGAAGCAGCAGACACTTCTTCTGAAGAACTGCTAATATCTTTAATTATATCCCTAAGATTTATAGTTATACTCTGTAAAGATTTTGATAGTACTCCAACTTCATCTTTTCTACTTAAAAACATCTCTGACACATCTTCTTTAAGGTCTAAATTTGCTAATTTTTCTGAATGATGTACTATACTTATAATTGGTTTTGTAATGGAATTACCAATTAAGTATGCTATAATAACACTCACTATTAAAACAATAATCATAATCATTGCAATATTCTTTTGTAGGGTTGGGATTGCAGACAAAACTTCATTCTGATTAGCAGTAATAACAACTATCCAATTACTATCTTCGATAGGTGCATATCCAGCATATAGCTTATTTTTATTAAAGGAGTATGTACCAACCCCCTTCTTTTCTGCTAATATTTTTTCAAACATCTCAGCCAATGAGGTTAAACTTTTATCGCTTTTTGCTTCTTCAATTGGTGTAAACTGTTTTACTACTTTTTCTCTATCAGTATGACCAACTACAGTTCCATTATTATTAATTATGTATCCATATCCTTCTTTACCATATCCCACATCATCTGTAATTTTACTTACTGCCTCTCCCTCTCTACGACCTATTAATGCCCCTATTACTTTTCCATCTCTTTCAATAGGAGTTGCATACATTAGAACAATATCATTTGTTACTTTACTAATTAATAAATCAGATATATTCGTCTCTCCCTTTAGGGCTTTTTGTACATATTCTCTATCTCCTAGCTGACTTGTGTTTCCACCTGAATAATAGGCAGTACCATCAAGTTGTACAACTGCCAGATCAAGAAAATCTGTTCTTTCTACTTGTCTTTGTAATATGGGTTTTTGTATCTCCCAATCCATACTTTGAATATCTGCCCTTAACGATATCATTTCTAAGATTTTCTTCTGTGTTTCAATTCGGCTATTTGTAAGTCTTGCAGCCTCAAATGATAGTGCTTCCAGTGATTTTTCTGCTTCTTTAGTAAGAGATTGACCTGCTCTATATACAGAAACAATACCTACCAAAAAAGAAGATAATAAAATTAAAATTGAAAAATAAGTTATTAATTTTGTTTTAATACTTTTCATTTTACACACACCTCTTCCATCTTATTTATTTAAATATTAGTTTATTATGTATAACAAATTTTCTTATTTAAAAAGTAGTCAGAAAATTTGTAAAGCTAAACTCTTTAAATACATAAAAAAAGACTTCATTAGTTCTGCATAATCAGAACAAAAGAAGCCTTTAATTATGCAACCGGCTGCCATATTACTTATGTAATTTAGGCCCTTTGGCTTTGCGTCCTTACTTTTCAATAAGTTTGCCTTTTATATATTTTCTCTCATTAATTACCTATATAGTATTCAAATGTACTAATTGTACGCTTGAATTCAAGTATACTTTCCCATCAATTATTATGGGTTCCGAATATACTTCTACTTCTTTAATTTCATCGTTACCAATCTTATGCTTAAAAGAAAATGTTTTTTTCAATTCTAATTTTGCTTTTCTCATTTCTTTATATATCTCTTCCATAGATAGTGTGTTTATATCTGTTATCTTCATCTTTTTTAGTTGCTCTAAGGTATATTTATAAAACTCTGCAGCACAGTCATTGGCATCAATAATATTTCCAGTAAGAGGATCAATAATTAACATTATTTTATTACTTTGATTAAACATTGACCAATAATTATCCTCTCTTGATTTTATTGAGTTCCTAAATTCATCTAATAAATGATTATTATCTTTTAAGAATCTAATAAACTTAAAAACTTCTGGTTCATTAATAATGAAATCTTTAAAATCTATTGGAATTCTCTTGGCTTTCATAAACAATTCATCAATACTAACATTTAAAGTCTCTGCTATCTTTATTAGAACTTCATCACTTGGAGTAGTTTCAACATTATTCTCAAGTTTACTTATATACGGATATCCTACCCCTATTTCTCTTGCAAGTTCTCTTTGTGTCATCTTTCCTTTTCTAATACTTTTTAGGTAAGTTCCGAATTGTTCCATCTTCAATCACCCTCCATTTCACAATTATACATATTGTTGTGCTATCACGCAACATAAAAAGACTATTTTTTACATTTTTTATACTATTGTTATAAATAAAGTTAGGCATCAAGGTTTAAGGTGTAAAATCTTCCCTTTTTCAGTCTTAAAATTGATAAAATCTTATGTTCCCCGTGCTATCTTCCTTCAGAAAAATAAAAAATTGTGCACAGATTCAGTGTGTAAACTGTAATCTATCCACAATTTTTCTAACAACTTTATTTTCTCTCTGAAAAGTTTGTTTTATATCTCAAGACTTTATTTGAATCTAATTAGTTGCCTTATCTGATAACTTTTCTAAATCTGCTATAATAACTTTTACTAAATCTAACTTTCCTTTAGCATAATCCTTGTCAGTTAGCCAGTTTATTCCTAATTCTAATGCTTTTTCAGTTTCTTTATATTCATTTAGTAATGTCTTTATTAATTCTTCATTCATATATATCAACTCCATAAATTAATTTAAATTCATTGTTGTTTTATATAATTTAATTATAAAATAACAATATTTTATTTAACCCTTTTACCCTCTAAAATTTATCTTCTAACTCCTATTCAACTGTAACGGATTTTGCTAAGTTACGTGGTTTATCTACGTCACAGCCTTTTTGTTTAGCAATATAATATGCAATTAATTGTAATGGAACTACTGAAATAACTGGTGCTAATAAAGTACTAGTTCTTGGTATATATATTACTTCATCACAAATTTGTTCTGCTTCTTTATCGCCTTCATATGCTATACCTAAAACTTTAGCACCTCTTGTAATTACTTCTCTGATGTTGCTTATCATCTTGTCTTTTAGCTTATCATCTGTTAGTAATGCAACTACTGGAGTCCCTTCTTCAATTAGAGCAATTGTTCCATGCTTAAGCTCTCCACCTGCATATGCTTCTGAGTGTATATATGATATTTCTTTTAATTTAAGAGATCCTTCTAATGCAACTGCATAATCTAGTCCTCTTCCTAAGAAGAATGTATCTTTATCCATATAGTTTCTTGAAGCGTATTTTTGTATATATTCTTTATTACCCATAACTTCTTTTACTTTTTCAGGTAATTGTAATAATTCCTCTTTTAGTTCATCAGCAAACTCTTTTGATAAAGTTCCTTTTATTTCTCCAAAGTATATTCCAAGCATATACATAGCTATTAATTGTGTTTCATAAGCTTTTGTTGATGCAACCGCTATTTCTGGACCAGCCCAAGTGTAAATAACATGGTTTGCTTCTCTTGAAGCTGAGCTTCCAACAACATTTGTAATAGCTAAAACTTTTGCACCTATTCTCTTTGCATCTCTTAAAACTGCTAATGTATCTGCTGTTTCCCCTGATTGACTTACAACTATTAATAATGATTTATCTGTTATTAGTGGATCTCTATATCTAAATTCTGATGCTATATCAACTTCAACTGGAATTTTTGCTAGCTTTTCTATAATTGTTTTTCCAACTAACCCTGAGTTATAAGCCGTTCCACATGCCACTATAAATACTCTATCAAAGGCTTCAAGGTCTTCTTTTGTGAAGTTTATATTTTCTAAGTTAATAGGAGAATCTTTTAACACTCTTGAAGTTAGTGTATCTTTTATTGCTTTTGGCTGTTCATGAATTTCTTTTAACATGAAATCTTCATAGCCACCCTTTTCAGCTGCATCTACATCCCAAGTAACATGGAAAACTTCTTTATCTACAACTTCTCCATCTTCTGTTTTTATTTCTATTCCATCTCTTGTCATTATTACAAATTCTTTATCTTCTAATAGATATATTTCTCTAGTATGATTTAAAACTGCTGGTATATCTGATGCAATAAAGTATTCTTTCTCACCTAATCCAACTATTAATGGACTATCTTTTCTAACTGCAACTATTTTATCAGGTTCATTTTTACAAATAACCCCAATTGCATAGCTTCCTTCCATTTTAGAAGTTGCCTTTGCTACAGCTTCAAATAAATCACCTTTATAATAATAATCAACTAAATTTGGAATAACTTCTGTATCAGTTTCTGAATAAAATTCATATCCCTTTTTCTTAAGCCATTCCTTTAATTTTATATAATTTTCAATTATTCCATTATGAACAACACTTATTGTAGCATTTTCATTTGTATGAGGATGTGAATTAATATCTGATGGTTCTCCATGAGTTGCCCATCTAGTGTGTCCTATTCCTATTGTTCCATTTAAAGGACTCTGCTTTAAATTATCATCTAAATTCTTTAAACGTCCTTTGAATTTTCTTACTTTAATTTCTCCATCTTCTAATACAGCTACTCCTGCTGAATCATATCCTCTATATTCAAGCTTTGATAATCCCTCAACTAATATTGGAGATGCTTCCTTTTTTCCTACGAATCCAACTATTCCGCACATACTTTTTCTTCCTTCCTTACTTTAAAGATTTTCTAATTTTTAATAATGTTTCTAGTTTTAATTTTAATAAAGAAATAAATTCTCTATTGAAGGTTTTAACACCAAGCTAATATTGTCCTATAGATCGCTCTACAGTTTTGTTAGCTGTTAACGGTAGTGTGCAATACCGTGGGGCACCCGCCGAAGTATCGATACTCCCCAACCTCGTCAACTTAAGTGAGCCTCTAAATCTATGATTTAATCAGGCGAATTTACTCATTCGAATGCATATGAGAAGGAGTTTCCTTTTTTCCACCGCTATAATGCATAAGTTTTTTATAGGAAACTCAACTCCTTTTAATCGTTAAGTAAGTTCCACCAACCAAATCATAGATTTGGGGTGTCACTTAAGTTCTGGCGCTTTTCTACTTCTTAATTAGTATTTCTCCTTTCTTCTAAAATGATTTTGGTAATATATGCTATGCATCTAAATTCAAAATCTACACTAATTTTAACATAAATTTTGTTAAAATCAACTGTTTTAATTTAAATTTAATTATTTTAAGCTTTTTAAGTTAATTAATTCACTATATCTTCTATTATCTCTTGTTTGCTCTTGTTAATAACTATACATGTAGATGTCTAGACATATTATCAATGTATAATTACTAATAGATAATGTATAATTAATAGAAAAAACTCAGCCAAAGCTGAGTTTTCACATAAATTCTTTCATTTCTTCATTTTTTCATTTCTCTATCTATCCGTTTATTAGTTTTAGTTTTTCATTTCTAGATAATTGTTTTATTGCATATTCCCTTTTCATTGCATCTTTTTTATCTTCGAATTCTTCAAAATATACTATTTCAACTGGTAACCTGACTCTTGTATATTTAGCTCCTTTCCCAGTATTGTGAACTTTAAGTCTCTTTTCTAAATTTGTTGTCCACCCTGTGTATAAGGTATTATCTGAGCATTTTAATATATATACATAATTCATTTTTTCTCCTAGAATCCTGTAGTTTAAAATTTCTATAGAAGTTTACTTATTTACAAAATCATTGTTTATATATTTTTCGTCGCAAATTTACTATGAAAATTATCATAATAGTTTCTTTAATATTAGATATAAGATAAAATAACTCCAACTAATACAGTTAATGCATAAAATGCATTCATTATAACACAATTTTTTACTGCTAATATAAAAGTGTCTTTCTTAGTTTGAATTTTATTAAATTTATTTATGTTTTTTTGTACTATCTTTAAGGCTAATAAGGTTACTATTGAAACTATTGGAAGTATTCTAAGTAATACCCCTGCTACTATAGCTATAAAGCCAATATAATATATCCATTTAAATACCTTTAGGGCATTTTCTTTACCAATATATATTGGAAGAGTGTATCTTTTATTAACTATATCTTCATCTATATCACAAATGTTATTTGCAAGCATTATATTTGCTATTCCCATAATTAAAGGTAAGCTAACTATAAAAATATATATTAATTCAACTATATTTAAATTAATTGATATACTACTTAAATTACTAAAACTAATTGATAGAATTTTTAAATCAAATATATGTATGTAAATACTTAAAAATGTTATTATAAATCCCATTGCAAGTCCTGAAAGAATTTCTCCAAAAGGTGTTCTTGATATCGGAATTGGTCCAAAAGAATATGCAATTCCTATAACAAATGAAACTGCTCCAACTAGTAAAACTATTATGTTTGTATTTTTTACTAATAATAATCCTAAAAAGGTAGCTAAAGCTAACATAATATAAATAGTTAATCTAACTAATCTTGGATTTAATTTATATTTAACTATAGCATTATGAGTTTCATATCCATATCCTTCTTTCCTTATCGCCTTTGCATAATCCATATAATTATTTATCGCTGTAGTTGTCATATCAAATATAATCATTGATGCAAACATTATTATTGCATTTTTTATATTAAAATTATCATATCTATATAAAGTATAAAAGGTTCCTAATAAGAAAGGAATTACACTTGCTACTTTGGTTTGTATTTCTACTAATTTTAAAAAGCTTACTATATTCAAAATTATTCCTCCTAAAAGTATAATATAAATTATATTTTATTACTTTTATCCAAAATAATAAAGTGGATATATGTAAATTTGCTTATGACCTCGCTTCGCTCCAAGTCAACGCAAACTTACATATGTCCACTTGAAAACTGAAAGAAGGAAATTATAAAAAGATTATTCAAAGGGTAATCTTTTTATAATTTCCTAAGAAGTACAAATGGTCTATACCCTTTTTAATTTAAAAATGCTTGTGCTTCTAGTTTAGCAGATTCTTGACTCTCTAAACCACTTTCATCATATTCTGTATGATTAAAGAAATAGTCCGCCATTTGGAATCTTTTTACTCTTGATATGTTTAGTTCCTCTGCTAAATCATCTAAAAATCTTACCTCTGACATTTCATATTCTGCATCAGCTAATGCAACCCTCATTAATTCAAAAAATACTATATTTATTATTCTTTCTCCTGAATCCTTGAGAATTTGTATAGTTTCTTCATGACTAATATCTTCTAACTCTAAATTCTCCATACTCATTTCTTTTAAAGCTCTTTCAATTAGTTCTCTTTCCTTTTTTTCAACTTTATCATCTACTAAAGCAAATTCTATAAGTAGATTGATATATGCAGTACCTATATCTTTATTAAATTCACCTAAAAACATAGCCATCCTCCTTTGTTTATACCTATTTATATTATACCATAATTTAGTTTTATATAAAGTAAAGTTGTTATGTATAATAAAACATAACAACTTCACTATTATCTTAATCTAATTTTTTAGTATCTATCCAACTCATCATTTCTCTCAATTCTTGTCCCACTTTTTCAATTGGATGTTCTGCTTCCATTTTTCTTCTTGCATTAAACATTGGTCTTCCAACTTGATTTTCCAACAACCAATTTTTAGCAAAAGTTCCATCTTGGATCTCTTTTAAAACTTTTTTCATTTCTTTCTTTGTTTCATCTGTTACTATTCTATCCCCAACCATATAGTCACCATATTCAGCTGTATCTGATATAGAATATCTCATCATTCCCATACCACCTTGATATAGCAAATCTACAATTAACTTCATTTCATGTAAGCACTCAAAATAAGCATTTTCTGGTGCATATCCCGCTTCTACCAAAGTTTCAAATCCAGCTTTTATAAGTGCTGTACATCCTCCACAAAGAACTGCTTGTTCACCAAATAAATCTGTTTCTGTTTCGTCTTTAAATGTTGTCTCTAAAACACCTGCTCTAGCTCCACCTACTCCATTTGAATATGCTAATGCTAAATCACGAGCATTTCCTGTAGCATCTTGATATACAGCTATTAAACAAGGTACTCCTGAGCCTTCTGTATAAGTTCTTCTTACCATATGTCCAGGTCCCTTTGGTGCGCACATAAATACATTTACATCTTCTGGTGGAACTATTTGACCATAGTGAATATTAAATCCATGGGCAAATACTAGCGAGTTTCCCGCCTCTAAGTTTGGTGCTATTTCTGATTTATATACCTTCGCCTGTTTCTCATCTGGTAATAATATAACTACTACATCAGCTTCTTTTGAAGCTTCAGCAACAGTTGTAACTTGTAGACCTGATTTTTCTGCTCTTTCCCAAGATTTGCTTCCTTCATAAAGTCCAACTACCACATCAATTCCACTATCATGTAAATTTAATGCATGTGCATGTCCTTGGCTACCATATCCAACTATAGCAACTTTCTTCCCCTTTAATAATTCTAAATTTGTGTCCTTTTCATAATACATTTTTGCCATTTTTTTAACCCCCTAATTATCTATATCTTCTTCACTTATTATTTCATCAATTGCTGCACCAGGTGCAACCATAGGAAACACTTTTTTATCATTATGAATAACATAATCTATTACAACCGGCCCCTTAAATTCTAAAGCTTCATTTAAGATAGGTTCTAATTCTTCTTTTTCATATACTCTAAAACCTCTTCCTCCAAAAGCTTCTATTAGTTTAACAAAATCAGTTGATCTATTTAAAGTTGTTGCTGAATATCTTGCTTCATAGAAAAAGTTCTGCCATTGCCTAACCATTCCTAAGGAATTATTGTTTAATATAATTACTATTACAGGTAAATTATTTTTAACAGCTGTAACTAATTCATTGCAATTCATTCCAAAGCTTCCATCACCAGCTATATTAAAAACTTGCTTATTTTTTAATGCTATTTGAGCTCCAATTGATGCTCCAAGTCCAAATCCCATTGTTCCAAGTCCCCCTGAGGATATAAAACTTCTTGGTTTTTTATAATTAAAATACTGTGCTGCCCACATTTGATGCTGTCCAACTTCTGTTGTAATAACAAAGCTTCCATCATCTAGTTCACTTAATTTTCTAAATAAGAATTCTGGAGTTAGTTCACCAGTAATAGAGGTTTCCTTAACGTCTAAACCCTTTAATTCCCTCATTTTTTCTAACCATTCTTCATTTTTCTTTTCCTTTAATAATGGTATCAATTTTTGAAGAACGATTTTCAAATCTCCAACTATAAAAGAATCTACCTTAACATTTTTATTAATTTCTGCTGGATCTACATCTATATGAATTATCTTTGCATTTTTCAAACTATTTTCATTGCTTACAACTCTATCACTAAACCTTGCTCCTAAAGTTATTACTAAATCACACTTTGAAGCTAAAATATTAGATGCTTTAGTTCCATGCATTCCTATCATTCCTGTATATAAGGGATGATTATACTGTATAGCTGATGTCCCCATAAGAGAAGTTGCTATTGGTGAATTTATTTTTTCAACAAATTCTCTAAGTTCTTCAAAGGCTTCTGATGCAACTATTCCTCCTCCAGCATAAATAAAAGGATTTTCTGCTTCATTTATTAAAGCAGCTACTTCTTCTAAAGCTTTATCAGTTATATGCTTAGTTTTTCTTTCAACCTTTTTTGGAGTTATTGCTTCATATTTTGTCTTAGTTGCTGTTATGTCCTTTGGTATATCTATTAATACTGGTCCTGGTCTTCCTTCCTTTGCTATATAAAAGGCTTCCTTAATTATTTTTTGTAAATCATTAACATCCTTAACTATATAATTATGCTTTGTTATTGGTATAGTTATTCCTGTTATATCTACTTCTTGAAAACTATCTCTTCCTAAAAGCTGCTTTGTTACATTTCCAGTTATAGCAACCATAGGTATAGAGTCCATATATGCCGTTGCAATCCCTGTAACAAGATTAGTTGCTCCCGGTCCAGATGTAGCTAAACATACCCCAACTTTTCCAGTTGCTCTAGCATAACCATCTGCCGCATGTGCCGCCCCCTGTTCATGAGCTGTTAATATATGAGTTATTTTATCTCTATACTTGTATAATTCATCATATATATTAAGAACAGCTCCACCAGGATACCCAAATATGGTGTCAACGCCCTCATCTAAGAGAGACTTAATTAATATTTCAGCTCCTGTCAAAAACATAAATACCCCCCTTTTATTCAGTTGACAGTTGAAAGTGCACAGCTCACAGTTATAAAATTCTATTCCTTAACTGTAAACTGTGAATTGTGAACTGTTAACTATTTTAATATTGCTCCTTTGCTTGCTGAGCTTACTAACTTAGCGTATCTTGCTAAGTATCCTTCTTTTACCTTTGGCTCAAGTATTTTTAGATTTCTTTTTCTTTCTTCTAAAACTTCATTAGGTACTAAAAGTTCTAGTTTTCCATTTGGTATATCTATTGAAATAGTGTCTCCTTCTTCTACTAAGGCTATAGTTCCACCCTCTGCTGCTTCTGGGGAAACGTGGCCTATTGCAGCTCCTTTTGTTGCCCCACTGAATCTTCCATCTGTTATTAATGCCACATATTTATCTAATCCCATACCTGCTATTGCTGATGTTGGGGATAACATTTCTCTCATTCCTGGTCCACCTTTTGGACCTTCATATCTTATCACTACTACATCACCTTTTATTACTTTTTTAGATAGAATTGCTTCGATTGCCTCTTCTTCAGAATCAAATACTCTTGCCGGACCTTTATGTGTTAGCATTTCTTCTAGTACTGCTGACTTTTTAACTACAGCTCCAGCTTCTGCTAGATTTCCTTTTAATACTTGAATACCACCTGTATTGCTATAAGGTTTATCTATACTTCTTATTACATTATTATCATTTACTACTACACCTTTTAAGTTTTCTTTATGTGTATTTGAAGTTGCTGTTATACAATCTAAATTAAGTAAATCCTTCTTTGAAAGCTCCTTCATAACAGCTTGAACTCCACCTGCCCAGTATAAATCTTCTATATGCGTGTCTGATGCTGGTGCTAATTTACAAAGGTTTGGAGTTTTTGAAGATACCTCATTAATAATATCTAAATTCAATTCAACTTTTGCTTCATTTGCAATTGCAGTTAGATGAAGTACGCTATTTGTTGAACATCCTAAAGCCATATCAACTGTTAAAGCATTCTTTATAGATTTTTCATTAACTATATCTCGTGGTTTTATATCTTTTTCTAGTAAATTCATTATTTTCATACCTGCATATTTAGCAAGTCTCATTCTTTCTGAATAAACTGCTGGTATAGTTCCATTGCCAGGTAACGCCAACCCTAGTACTTCTGCTAAGCAATTCATTGAATTTGCTGTAAACATTCCTGAACATGATCCGCATGTTGGACATGCCTTGTTTTCAAGTTCACATAAATCTCCCTCTAACATAGTCCCATTCTCATAAGCCCCAACTGCTTCAAACATAGTTGAAAGTGATACTTCTTTGCCCTTAAATTTCCCTGCAAGCATTGGCCCTCCACTCACAACAATCGCTGGAATGTTTAGTCTTAATGCTGCCATTATCATACCTGGAACAATTTTATCACAATTTGGTATTAAAACTAATGCATCAAATCCATGAGCCTTGACCATACACTCTATGGTATCTGCTATAAGCTCTCTTGTAACTAAGGAATACTTCATTCCTTCATGTCCCATTGCAATACCATCACATACTCCTATAGTTGGGAATACCAAAGGTGTTCCACCTGATAGTAATACCCCTTTTTTAACTGCTTCAACTATTTTATCTAAATTTATATGACCTGGAATTATATCATTTTGTGATGTTACAACTCCAATTAATGGTCTATCTATTTCTTCATCTGTAAGACCTGTAGCCTTTAGTAATGATCTATGAGGAGCCCTTGATGGTCCTTTTTTAACTACGTCACTTCTCAAATAACTCACCTCTTTTATCTTAATATTTCTTGTAAAACTAACTCTCCAATTTCTTTAGTTCCAACTAACTTCATTCCATCACTCATTATGTCACCTGTTCTATATCCATTTTCAAGAACTTTTAATACAGATGTTTCTATAAGCTTGGCTTCTTCTTCTAAATTAAAACTAAATTTTAGCATCATTGAAGCTGAAAGTATTGTGGCTAGTGGATTTGCTATTCCCTTTCCTGCAATATCTGGTGCACTTCCATGTATTGGCTCATACATTCCGAAAGTTCCTTCACCTAGTGATGCTGAAGGTAACATTCCTATTGATCCTGTTATCATACTTGCTTCATCTGATAATATATCTCCAAACATATTTGATGTAACTATTACATCAAATTGTCTTGGATCTCTAACTAATTGCATTGCTGCATTATCAACATACATATGATTTACTTCTACTTCTGGATATTCTCTAGCAACTTCTTCTATAACACTTCTCCATAATCTTGAGCTTTCTAAAATATTGGCTTTATCAACACTAGTAAGCTTTTTATTTCTCTTCATAGCTGTTTCAAAACCTATTTTAGCTATTCTTCTTACTTCTTCAATGTTATATCTTTCTGTGTCATATGCCCCTTTAATACCATTTATCTCTTCTCTTCCTCTTTCTCCAAAATATATGCCCCCTGTTAATTCCCTAACTACACATATATCAATTCCATCACCTATTATGCTATCCTTAAGTGGTGATGCATCTTTAAGAGGTGCATATAATAATGCTGGTCTTAAATTACAATATAAATTCATTCCACCCCTAAGACCAAGTAATGCTTGCTCTGGTCTAGTTTTCGCATTTGGATCATCCCACTTAGGGCCTCCAACTGCACCAAGTAGTACAGCATCTGCCTTCTTACATGATTCTAAAGTTTCCTCTGGAAGAGCTGTTCCCTTTTCATCAATTGCACAACCTCCAGCTAATAAATACTCATATTCAAATACATGATTAAACTTATCCCCAACACAATTTAAAACATTCACAGTTTGTTCCACAACCTCTGGACCAATTCCATCTCCAGGTATAACCGCTATTTTATAATTCATAATTAACCCCCGTTCTTCAGTTCACAGTTGTCAATTCACAGTTTACAGTTCACAGTTGATGAAATAATTCAGTTAAGCTGAATTATAAAATTTTTATAAACTGCGCAGCAGTTTACTCTTTAACTGTGAATTGTGGACTGTCCACTGTGCACTATTTTATTTATTTTCTTATTAACGCTTAGTCCTTACAGACTACTATTACTTATTCTTAATGTAATTAACTAGTCCATTTGAATTTATTATTTTTTGCATAAACTCTGGGAATGGCTCTCCTTGGTATTCTTGATTTTTTGATTTATTCTTTATTACTCCTGTAGTAAAATCTATTTCAAGCTCATCTCCTGCATCTATTGACTTAACTGCTTCTTCACATTCTATTATTGGTAGTCCTATATTTATTGCATTTCTATAAAATATCCTTGCAAAAGTTGATGCAATTACACAGCTTACTCCACTTTCTTTTATTGCTATTGGAGCATGTTCCCTTGATGATCCACATCCAAAGTTCTTATTTGCAACTATTATATCTCCATTTTCAACTTTCTTAATAAAATCTGCATCTATATCCTCCATACAATGCATTGCTAACTCTTTAGGATCTGATGTATTTAGATACCTTGCTGGAATTATTACATCTGTATCTACATTATCTCCATATTTAAAAACTCTTCCGTTTGCTTTCATATAAAATCCCCCTTTTTTTAATGGGAAAAATGAATAATCAAAAAATGAAAAATTTTAGGTAATAATTCAATAAAGTTGAATTATTTAAACACTTTAATAAAATTCTGAAAGAATTTATTCCTAAACTCTTTCACTCTTCACTTTTTACTCTTCCCTATTATTGCTTATTACTTATTACAGAAATTCCAATAGAATTTTCTCATCAACTTTCCTCTTTCATTCTTTCACTTTTAACTATTACTAATTATTTCAGAAATTCCCAATGGATTTCATCCATAACTCTTTCACTTTTTCATTCCTTCACTTTTCCAATTCCTTCTGGGTTTGTTATTTTCCCTGTTAGTGCTGATGCTGCTGCTACAGCTGGACTTGCTAAGTAAACTTCTGATTCAACATGCCCCATTCTTCCTACGAAGTTTCTATTTGTTGTTGATATTGCTCTTTCCCCCTTAGCAAGAATTCCCATATGTCCTCCTAAACATGGACCACAAGTTGGTGTTGAAACTACTGCTCCAGCTTCAACTAAATCCTTTATTATACCTTCTTCTAAAGCTTTAAGATAAATTTTTTGAGTTCCCGGGAAAACAATGCATCTAATTCCTTTTCTAACTTTCTTACCCTTTAGAATATCTCTTGCAATTCTTAAATCTGATATTCTTCCATTTGTGCAAGAGCCTATAACTACTTGATCTACAACCACTTCTCCAACTTCATCTATAGTTCTTGTGTTATCTGGTAAATGTGGGAATGCCACTGTTGGTCTTAACTTACTTAAGTCTACTTCATAAACTTCATCATATTCTGCATCTTCATCTGCTTCATAAATTGTCCATTCTCTTTGTGCATGCTCCATTAAATATTTTATTGCTACATCATCTACTGGAAAGATTCCGTTTTTTCCTCCTGCCTCAATAGCCATATTAGCCATTGTAAATCTATCATCTATTGATAAGTATTTTAATCCATCACCTACAAACTCCATTGATTTGTATAAAGCTCCATCAACACCTATCATTCCAATTATGTGAAGTATTACATCTTTTCCACTTACCCATTTTGATGGCTTGTTTTTTAATACAAACTTTATTGCTGAAGGAACCTTAAACCAACACTTACCTGTAGCCATTCCAGCTGCCATATCTGTTGATCCTATTCCTGTTGAAAATGCTCCTAATGCTCCATATGTGCAAGTATGTGAATCTGCCCCAATTACAACATCTCCTGCAACTACTAAACCTTTTTCTGGTATTAAGCAATGCTCTATTCCCATTTCTCCAACTTCAAAAAAATTAGTGATTTCTTTTTCTCTAGCAAATTCTCTAATAAATTTACATTGCTCTGCTGCCTTTATATCCTTATTAGGTGTAAAGTGATCTGGAACTATTGCTATTTTATCTTTGTTAAATACCTTATCTAAATTTAATTTTTTGAATTCATTTACTGCAACTGGAGATGTAATATCATTACCTAATACTAAATCTAAGTTTGCTTCAATTAATTGTCCTGCCTTTACACTTTCTAAGCCTGCATGAGCTGCCAAAATCTTTTGAGTCATAGTCATTCCCATGTTTTTTTGTCCCCCTTTTTAAAAATACATTCTTACTGTTTTTTCTATATCTTTTATTAATTTATATTCTAATGAATCTACTAATGCTATCCAACTGGCTTCTACAACATCTCTTGATACCCCAACTGTACTCCAATTTTCTACTCCATCTGTTGATTCTATAAGAACTCTTACCTTTGCTCCTGTAGCACTTTCCGAATCCAAAACTCTAACCTTATAATCCACTAATCTAACTTCTTTTAACTGTGGATAAAAACTTTCAAGAGCTTCTCTCAATGCTTTATCTAATGCATTTACAGGTCCATCTCCTTCGGATGCGGTCATTTTATTTTTTCCATCAACTGTTATATTAATTAATGCTGTTGACGTAAAATTCTTATTATTCCAAGGCTGCTCACCTATAGTTTTAAAGTGATTCAATTTAAAGAAAGGTTTGTATTTCCCTATTGTCTTTCTTATTAAAAGTTCAACTGTCCCTTCTGCTCCTTCAAACTTGTAGCCTTCATATTCTAAGTCCTTTAGCCTATTTGTTATCTTTTCCACTTCTTTACTATCTCTTGTTATACCTGGGAAAATTTTTTGTATTTCTTTTAGAATGGTACTTTTACCACTTACTTCTGATACTAAGAATCTTCTATTATTTCCTATCAGCTCTGGCTTTATATGCTCATATGATTTTGATGCTTTTCCTACTGCATCTATGTGCATACCACCTTTATGCGCAAAAGCTGATGCTCCTATATAAGGCATATTATCTAACAAGTTTATATTGGATATTTCCGAAACAAACCTTGCTGTCTTTGTTAAATCTGCTAATTTTTCCTTTGGTATAGCTTCATATCCCATTTTCAATTGCAATGTCGGTATAATAACTGATAAATTAGCATTTCCAC
This sequence comes from Clostridium sartagoforme AAU1, assembly GCF_000401215.1. Taxonomy (GTDB): domain Bacteria; phylum Bacillota; class Clostridia; order Clostridiales; family Clostridiaceae; genus Clostridium; species Clostridium sartagoforme. The sequence continues at coordinate 83,074 of NZ_ASRV01000019.1, forward strand.
ATCTTTCTCCTATACCTATAAAGGTACCTTGAATATGACATATCCCCTCTTCTACTGCTATTATTGAATTTGATACTGCCATACCAATATCATTATGACAATGAATACCAATTCTTCCACCTAGTGAATCAACTACACTTTTTGATATATTTTTAATTTCACTAGAAAGTGTTCCTCCGTTTGTATCACATAATACTATTACATCAGCTCCTGCTTCTTTTGCTGAGGTTATAGTTTCAAGAGAATACTTTTTATTCTCTTTGTATCCATCAAAAAAATGCTCTGCATCAAATATTACTTCTTTGTTTTTGCTTTTTAAATACTTTATTGAATCAACTATCATCCTTATGTTTTCTTCTAAAGAAGTTTTTAATATATCTTTAACTTGAAAGTCCCATGTCTTCCCAAAGATAACAACAACATCAGTTTCAGCCTCTAATAAGCTTCTAATATTATTGTCATCTTCGACCCTTATGTTAGCTTTTCTTGTTGCCCCAAATGCTGCTAACTTAGAATTCTTTAAATTAACATTTTTCATTCTCTTAAAAAATTCCATATCTTTAGGATTAGATCCAGGATTACCAGCCTCTATATAAGATACCCCTATTTCATCTAACGCTATAGCAACTTTGATTTTATCCTCAAGAGAAAATGAAATATCTTCACCCTGTGCCCCATCCCTTAAAGTCGAATCAAAAATCTCTATACGACTATTGCTCATTGCTAAAACACCCCCAATAGTAATGTGAAGAATGAAAGAATTAATAATGAAAAAATTACTATAATAATTCAGCAAAGCTGAATTATCAAATTTAATTTAAGAAATCCCTTAGGAATTTCAATATAAATTTTTTCATTTTTTCATTCCTTCATTTTTTCATTCTAATTAAAATATTCCCCATAGTCTGTTATATTTTTGTCTCCTCTTTCTAATGCTGTTATTCCTGTTCTTACTATTTCCACTATTCCGTAGTCTTCCATAAGTTCTATTAATGCATTTATCTTACTATCGTCTCCTGTGAGTTCAATGGTTACTGTATTGTGGGCTACATCTATTATTTTGCTTCTAAATATTTTTACTACTTCGTTTATTGCCCCTCTTTTTTCTGCTGAAGCTTGGACTTTAATTAAAACCAGCTCTCTATATACTGAATATTCAGACTTTAATTCATGCACTCTTAGTACATCCTCTAGCTTGTTCAGCTGCTTTTTAAATTGTTCTAAAGCATCCTCATTTCCCATTAATGCTATTGTCATTCTTGATATTTCAGTATTTTCCGTTCTTCCAACTGTTAAACTATCAATGTTAAATCCACGCCTTGCAAATAACCCTGAAACTCTAGTTAATACCCCTGATGAGTTTCGCACTAGTACTGATAACACATGCCTTTCCAATTTTTTGCCCCCTTTTATTAAAAAATTGTGTGAAAAAACCACCATTAATGATATGACTCAATATGGTGGTAATAAACATTCCGCCTTAATTATACTATCACTAGGTTCCAACAAACCCTTGCCTTTAACGGTGCTTACCGGTTATCCTTTACTTATACCTCTTCGTACTTTCAAGGACACTGCTCTGGAGTGATAATCATTTAGTAAAGTATCCATTCACACCTACCATGGACTCTCTGTAACTTTATTCTCTAAATAAAAGTCTCCTTCTTTGCATTTTATAAAATTTATAAGGACCTATTAAATTTTGGTATTGCTAAAATTTTACTCCCCATTCTCTCTGATGTCAACAATTTATGAAAACTTTGCTAAATTACTTTTTTCAACACTGTTTTTAATGCAAACTTTTATCACTTTAATAATATAATAGCTATATTATTAAATAAATTGTAATTATTTTTATTTATGTATATTTGTTTTATATATTTATTTCTTTAAATTAACAAATTGATTTATACATTTTATTTTCATTTTTTAAAATATTTTAAATTATTTACATTATATTGAAATTGATATAGAATATATTCAATATATATTTTGAAAGGTATGATTTAAAAGCAAATTCTAATAAACAAATAGGAATCTCTACTATTAATTAAAAAAATCATACTGATATAATGATGTACAACAAAGTTAATGGAGAAACTTTTTCTTATGTACTAAAACCTGATATAATTAATCCAGGTAAAGCCGTCAAATACTCTGGAGTACTTCATATACGAATAAAAAATGTAAAAGATAATGGTGAATTATAAATAGTTGTAACAATAGAAGAATAAGTAGAAATAACTTTAACAACTTATTTTATACACAGATTTTTAGAATATAATTTCCTAGAGAGTAAAAAAAATACATTTCCTTGTCTAGATATTATCTAACACTCAGAAATGTATTTTTTAATTAATTAATATATTCTGTAACAAAATCAGTAAAAAGAATTCCATCTAAATGGTCTATTTCATGACAAAAACATTTTGCCAAATCTCCTGTACCTGTCAATATAATTTTTTCACCATTTTCATTTAAAGCTTCAATGGTAACTTTAGCTGGTCTCTCTAATTTTCCATATTTATTAGGAATGCTTAGACAACCTTCAACCACCTTTTGAGTTCCTTCAGCTTTAATGATTTTAGGATTAACTAGCTTTATAAGGCCTTCTCCCATATCAATAACAACTAATCTTTTTAGCACTCCTATTTGAGGAGCTGCAAGTCCGCCACCATTTTCGGTATTATACATAGTTTCTGCCATATCATCTAGTAGCTGTCTTATTTTATCATCAACAACTTTAACTTCTTTACTCTTTTTTCTTAATATTTCATCACCAACTAATCTAATTTGCCTTAATGCCATTACACTACACCTCTTCTTTGTTGTGACCTAGATTTTCTCTCACTTTCTTCAAATAAAAAAATATCCTCTATCCTACTATTAAATACTTTTGCAATATCATAAGCTAACCAAATAGATGGCTCAAATTTCTCTGTTTCAATGGCATTGATTGCTTGTCTTGATACACCAACTAATTCTCCTAATTGTTCTTGAGTTAAACCTAAATCTTCACGCAATTTTTTTAATCTATTTCTCATACACTACCACTCCTGTAAAGTTTACCTTACTTTTAGTTTACTATTTCACTACTTTTATGTCAAGTCTACATTACATCAATTAAATTAATTATATCTCATATATTTTTTAAAATTATCTATATTTATACTTTCTCTTTAATATTATAATTTTATAAAGCTTTAGTGCTTAATCTTATTTCTTAAATTAAAGAGCTCAGTATCTGTACTAAGCTCTTTAATTCATTTTTTATTAGTTTATATATAGTTATCCTATTTTTATACAACTCATTGAAATAGACCCATTTTGAATACTTTGATGAATAATCTCTACATTCTCACCTTCTTGCTGTAATCCAATTACATATAATAGTGGTAAAAAATGTTCATCTGTTGGAACTGCAAGTTTTACTATATCTCCTAGCTCTCTATAATTAATTATATCTTTATGCTTATACTCTTTCACTGCTTTAACTATATAATTATCAAAAGCTTCTGCCCACTCATATGCCTCTCCATATATATCATAGTCTGCTGTTCCTAAGTTATGAACTATATCCCCACTACCTATAATTAATAATCCCATTTCTCTAAACTTAGATAGTTTTTTACCTATATTATAATGCTGCTCTTCTGTTAGAAGTGCATTTAAACTTAATTCAAACACTGGTATATTAGCTTTTGGAAATATATATTTTAACACTCCCCATGAAGCATGGTCTAGTCCCCATTCATCTGTAAGCTTGGGACCTTCTTCAGATAATTCCTCTACTACCATTTTCGCAAATTCCTTCCCACCATCTGGAGTATATTTTATATTATATATTTCATCTGGAAATCCATAAAAATCATAAATTTGTTTTGGCTTATCACTATATGTTACATAAGTTCCTTTTGTTTTCCAATGTGCTGATATTACCATTACTGCTTTTGGTTCTTTTAAACTCTTTCCCAAATTTTTTAATGCTTTAGTGTAGTCATTATCTAATACTACATTCATAGGACTTCCATGTGAAATAAATAGTACTGGCATTTTCTTATTCATATTATTTCCCTCCTTATTTTTAAATTTATCAATAAATTCTGCTTTTATATTTTATCTATATCGATAGTATTTTATCTAATTCTTCAAAGCTGCTATAACCTTGTGCTATTATTTTTCCTTTATTACCTTCTACCATAATAACAGTTGGGAAACTCATTGCCCCCATTGAAGCTACCATATTAAAAACTGAGTAAGTTTCATTTGTTAATTCTTCTGATAAAAATTTCTTTTCAAACTCATCTTTGTCTATTCCAAACTCTTCTGCTATTGTAGTATAGATTTCTAAGTTATTAGGATCTTTTCCTTCAATAAAAAATGATTCTTGAATCTTTTTAAGAAATTCAAATGAAATATCCTTCTTTAGCTTTTGTGCTAAAACTACAGCTTTGGCTCCAGGTAAACTATCTAAAACCATGTTTTTATTACCTAATATATTTTTATTAAATCCTTCTCCAAACTTCCTTCCTGTTAGTCTCTCTATATTTGTATTGTGATTCTTTATATAATTTCCTAAATCCTCATTAATTTCTTTAATATTTTCATCTACCCACATTCCACCTGGTAAAATTATAAAATCATATTTATCATTGTATTTTTCTTGTATTTTAGTTATTACGTTGCTGAAACCATAGCACCAACCACACATTGTATCCATAATATAATATATTTTTTTCTTCATATTTACTTATTCCTCCTAAATTTAAATAAATTTTTAAATGGTCAATATATAAACTTTAAATATTATTCATATAATCACTTAAATAATTTTGTTGTAACCAATTAAGTTACACCTATTATAAAAAAAATAGAATATATTTATTCCATCTTTTTAATTAGTCCTTCAACTATATCCTTCATAGTAACGTCTTTTAGGACATTTTCCATGGCATCTTGAGCTTTAAAAAGTATAATCTCTAATACAATCTGAATGTTAGCTCCTATTGGACACTTAGGATTAGGATTTTCATGTATTTGAAAAAGCTGACCTTCTTCAACAACATCAACAGCCTTATATATATCTAGCAAAGAAATTTCTTCTATATCTTTTAAAAGATATGCGCCCCCGCTTCCTGGATTTACACCTACTATACCAGCTTTTTTTAACATCCCTGTAACTCTTCTAATAATTACTGGATTAGTATTTACGCTTTCAGAAATCCATTCTGATGTACATAGTCTATCTTTCTCAATAGATACTACTGATAGTATGTGAACAGCTACAGAAAATCTGCTACTTATTTTCATAATAACCCCTCCCGTTGTAACCATTATAGTTACAGCTAAATAAAATGTCAATATTTTATTTGGAATCAAAAAAAAAATATTACTAGTATTTTTATTACTAGTAATATTTTTATTAACATATTATATTTTACTTAATATTAAATCTACTAATCCATGCGCCATTTTATCTATTTCTTCTTGATTTTCTCCTTCTAGCATAACTCTAACTAGAGGTTCTGTACCTGAAGGTCTAATCAAAACTCTACCTGCACCATGAAGTGCTTCTTCTATTTTCTTTATTTCATTAACTATTTCTTCATCTTCTAAATATATATTTTTCTTATCATTTGGAACTTCAGCATTTACTAATACTTGAGGAAGCTCTTTCATTATTCCAGCCAATTCACTTAAAGTCTTACCACTTCTCTTTGTTATCGCTGCAACCTGAAGCGCTGTAACTAATCCATCACCAGTTGTATTGTATTCTAAGAATATTATGTGCCCAGATTGTTCTCCACCAAGAATATATCCATCCTTAACCATTTCTTCTAAAACATATCTGTCTCCAACTTTTGTTTTAATAACATTGATACTTTCTTTTTTACAAGCAATGTCTAAGCCTAAATTACTCATTACTGTAACTACTAAAGTATCATCTTTAAGCTTCCCTAAATCTTTAAGGTATTTTGCACATAGCATTAATACGAAATCTCCATTTATAAGATTCCCTTTTTCATCTACTGCTAAACATCTATCTGCATCTCCATCAAAAGCAAAACCTAAATCACATTTTTTTCTTACAACATAATCTTGTAATTCTTCTGGATGAGTTGATCCACAATTTTCATTTATATTTGTTCCATCTGGATTATCATTTATAACATAAACCTCTGCTCCAAGCTCTCTAAATGCTTTTACTGCAGCTTTATAACATGCTCCATTTGCACAATCTAAAGCTACTCTTAAACCTTTTAAATCTACTGGGATTGTAGATAATGCATAGTCTGTATATTCATCGAGAGCTCCAACTTCCATAGATGATCTTCCTAAATCATGTCCTGTTGGACTTGGTACTCCTTCAAATCCACTTTCTATAACTCTTTGGATTTCATCTTCTAATTCATCTTGCAACTTATATCCTTTATTATCAAAAAACTTTATTCCATTATATTCAACAGGGTTATGTGATGCTGAAATCATTATACCTGCATCAGCATTATATTCTCTTATTAAATGTGCTACTGCTGGAGTTGGAACAACACCTAATATAACAGCCTCAGCTCCTACTGACAGTATTCCTGATACTAAAGCTGCTTCAAGCATATCTCCTGAAATTCTAGTGTCTTTTGCAACTAATATCTTTGGTTTATGAGTTCCTTCCGTTAATACATAAGCTCCTGCTCTTCCTAAACCATACGCTATTTCAGATGTTAATTCTGTATTTGCAATTCCTCTAACTCCATCTGTCCCAAACATTCTACCCATACTTTTTACCTCACTTTTTCTATTGGTTTATTGGTTGTACATAATATAACACTAATAGTATACATTTTTAATTTACATATTACAACTTTATTATATTACAACTTTATTATTTTCTATTTCCTTCTAGCCTATCTAATATTAGGTTATATCCTCCGGTTCCATAGTTTAAACACCTATTAACTCTGCTTATTGTGGCCGTACTAGCTCCTGTATTTTCTGCTATTTCTGTATAAATCTTTTTTTCCTTTAGCATCTTAGCTACATGTATTCTTTGTGCTAAAGCCTTTAATTCATTTATAGTTGCAACATCTTCAAAAAAATTATAACATTCATCTATATTTTCCAATTTTAAAACAGCTTCAAAAAATAAATCTAATTCAGGATTATTAAGTTTACTTTCATTTCTACCCAACTTTTTCAATCCTCCTTTTCTTTAGAATAGTTCTCATAAGTTAAAGTATAATTTATATTAATATTAGTTTATAACTGTAACATTGTAAAGCCTTACTAATTTAAACATCTTCCTCTATGTCTACAGATATAAATTCTTTTAAGCCTCTTTCTTTAAGCTCATTATATACAGCTCTAGTTGGAATAAGCCATACTTCTCCAGTTCCTCTATAAACATTTAATAATCCTTCTCCATTAAGAGCTGTTCCAACAAGTGTAGTTCCTGACTTTTCCACTGTAAATTCTATATTATTACTTCGTAAAATAGCAAAATTCCCATCAATTTTTAAGGTATCTCTAAACATTTTACATCTTAATATTTCATTTTCAGGCACTGGTACTTCTAACACTACTATTCCACTACCTCTAAGTCTAGTCTGATAAATTCCTTCATTACCAAAAATCATTGAAGATATATTTTTTTGCATTACTGGCTCTACTTCTATATTTTCTTCACAAGCATAAAATAATCCATCATCAACTATAATTTCTTCATCTTCTAGTTCTATTAATGTAAAATGTCCAAATCTAGGTTCTAAAAACACCTCTCCATTTCCTCTAAGAACTGGCTTAAACATACTTTCTCCTGTTACTTTACTTGAAAAAATTTTTTTCCAAGTCCTATAATTCCTCCTGTTTTATTTTCTATTTCTATATCACCTTTCATATAACTTAAGGCGCCTGCTTCAATCTTTACTGCACTATCCTCTAATATCACTCTTATTTGTCTTAATTTGACCGATGATTTTTTCATGAAATTCAATTGTATTGATAAGTTTAAATCATCCGAACCTTCTAAATTATCATATTCTAATATTTGAAATATACTATCATTTCTCATTTCCGAAATCATTGTCATTTTATTATTTGCATTAAATGAAGTTATCATAATTCTATCCCTCCATCTATATTTTACCATAATTTTATATTTGTAAACTACCATATAATTTAATGTATATTCTAAGCTCAAAATAGGTAGAATTAAAATATATCCATTAGTTTTAAATCTCATTATTTTGTTGGAGGTGTTTTATGAAAGCAATTGTATATGAAGGTATTAGAGATACTAGCAATACAAAGGACATAATAAATCATGGTATTTCTTTAAATAATGGAAATAACCAATCTAATACATTTGACAACAGAGATTATTCATCTAATATGATTAACAATGGAAAGGATACTTACGTAAAAATTATTTTAAAACCATAAAACTTATTAATTTACAATGCACATAAAAATAACTTACTTTACTATTTTCTTATATTAAACTTAACACGACTATTTTCAATCTTATTCTTAATGTTTAATTGGAGCTGTCTCAAGATGGCTCCAATTAAACATTAAGAATTAAAAATGTAAAACTATGTTATGTTTATCATACTTTTAGGAGGACATTATGAAAGCAATTGTTTATGAAGGTATTAAAGATGTTAGAGTTGAAAAAGTTGAAGATCCTAAGATTCAGCATAGTGAAGATATTATAATTAAAGTTACATCTACAGCAATATGTGGATCTGATTTACATTTAATTAATGGTAGAGTTCCTAATCTTAGACATGGGTCAGTTTTGGGTCATGAAACCATGGGTATAGTTGAAGAGATAGGCAATGATGTTACTAAAGTCAAAAAGGGTGACAGGGTTATTGTACCTTTTCCTATATCTTGCGGACATTGTTGGTACTGTGAGCATGATTTATATTCACAATGTGATAATTCTAATGAATATGGAGAAGTAGGCGGATTATTTGGATATAGCGATACTTTCGGAGGATATGATGGAGGTCAGGCAGAGTACTTAAGAGTTCCTTATGCAAATGTTGGTCCTACAATTATCCCTGATGATTTAAGTGACGAACAAGTATTATTCTTAACTGATATACTTCCAACATCATATTGGGGTGTTGATATTAGCGGAATGAAGAAGGATGATACAGTTGTGGTTCTTGGATGTGGTCCTGTTGGGCTTTTAACTATAAAATGGGCTATTTTTAAGGGTGCTAAAAGAGTTATTGCTGTTGATTGCGTAGATTACAGACTAAATCATGCTAAAAACTATAAGGGCGTAGAAACTATTAATTTAGAAGATTATGATGATACTGGTGAGTACATAAAAGAATTAACTGGTGGAGGCGCAGATGTAGTAATTGATTGTGTTGGTATGGACGGTAAAATGTCAACATTTGAAAAAATAGAATCTATATTAAAACTCCAAGGTGGTTCTAAATCTGCAATAGAAATTGCTAGTAGATCCATTAGAAAATATGGAACTGTTTCTATGGTTGGTGTTTATGGCGCTAGGTATAATTTATTTCCTCTTGGAGACTTCTTTTCTAGAAACATAACTTTAAAAATGGGGCAATGTCCTGCTCAAGCTTATGTTGATCCAATATTAAAACTTATAAAAGAAGGAAAATTTGATGCTACAGATATAATTACTCATAAGCTTTCCTTAGATGAAGGAACTCATGCTTACGATATATTTAGCAATAAAAAAGACAACTGCATAAAGGTAATACTAAAACCATAGTTTTAAAATGCG
>NZ_ASRV01000020.1 GCF_000401215.1 Clostridium sartagoforme AAU1
TTTTACAATTGTTACTTGTATTCCTTCGCTTCCTCTTCTCCTGTCATAGCTCTTATTGCTCCTTGTGCTAAGGCCAATAATTCGTCTTCTCCTGGATAAACTGTAATAGGAGCTATCCATCCTGCTCTCTTTGTTAATTCGTCTATAACTTTGTCTGAATATGCTATTCCACCTGTAAATATTATTCTATCCACTTTTCCTTCTAAAACTGTTGCCATTTCTCCTATTGATTTAGAAATTTGATATATAAAAGCATCAAAATATAGTTGTGCTTCTTTATCTCCTTCTGAAACTAGCTTTAATACGTCTCTTGCATCATTTGTATTTAAGTATGCTACGTATCCGCCTTTTCCTACTACCTTATTATATACTTCTTGTTCTGTAAAATTACCACTATAGCACATTTTTATAAGGGCTCCTACTGGTACTGATCCTGCTCTTTCTGGTGAAAATGGACCTTCTCCATCTAGGGCATTGTTTACATCTATTACTTTTCCATTCTTATGAGCTCCTACTGAAACTCCGCCTCCCATATGAACAATTATTAAGTTTAAATCTGTATATTTTATTCCTGATTCCTTTGCATATCTTTTTGCAACTGCTTTTTGATTCAATGCATGGAATTTACTAACCCTTGGTAACTCAGGAACACCAGAAACTCTTGCCACATCATTAAGCTCATCTACAACAACTGGATCTACTATGAAAGCTGGTATATTCAGTTCATTACCTATTTGGTTTGCAATTATTCCTCCTAAATTTGAAGCATGTTGTCCTTGCACACCATCTTTTAAATCCTTAAGCATTTTTTCATTAACCTTATAAGTACCACTTTCCATTGGCTTTAGCATTCCACCTCTGCCAACTACTGCATCTAAAGAATTTATATCAAAATTCTTTTCCTTTAATACATTTATTATTATATCTTTTCTAAATTTAAATTGATCATATATTGTTTCATATTGTGATATTTCTTCTGATGAGTGTCTTAAAGTTTCTACTAACACTTCTTGTTCTCCATCATAAACACCTATTTTAGTTGATGTTGAACCTGGATTTATTATAAGTAATTTTAAAGCCATTTGAATGTCCTCCTAATTGTTATTTATATTCTTTTGCTATTTCCTCTCCTCTTAAGACTCTTAAAGTTCCTTGAGCTAAAGCCAATAGCTCGTCTTCTCCTGGGTAAACTGTAATAGGTGCTATAAAACTTACTTTAGTCATTAAATCCTTTATAAGTTGTTTCCAATAAGCTATTCCACCTGTAACTATTATTCTATCTACTTTTCCTTCTAAAACTGTTGCCATTTCTCCTATTGACTTAGCAACTTGATAAACAAATGCATTGTAATACTTTATCGCATCTTCTCTTCCTTCATTTACCCAATCTTCTAACTCTCTAGCATCATTAGTATTTAGATATGCTACTAATCCGCCTTTTCCTACTATTTTGCTGTATATTTCTTTTTCTGTATATTTACCACTAAAACATAATCTTATTAACTCACCAATTGGAACACTTCCTGCTCTTTCTGGTGAGAATGGTCCATCTCCATCTAAGGCATTATTTACATCTACTACTTTTCCATTTTTATGAGCTCCTACCGAAACTCCTCCACCTAGATGTACTACTATTAAATTTAGATTGTCATAGCCTTCTCCAGACTCTATTCCGTATCTTTTTGCAACTGCTTTTTGATTTAAGGCATGAAATTTACTAACTCTTGGTAATTCAGGTACTCCGGATATTCTTGCTACGTCTTGTAATTCATCAACAACTACTGGGTCAACTATATATGCTGGTATGTCTAATTCTTTAGCTATTTCATTTGAAATTATTCCTCCTAAGTTAGAAGCATGTTGTCCTTGAAATCCTATTTTTAAATCTTCTAACATAGGGTCATTTACTAAATATGTTCCACCTTCCATTGGCTTTAGCATTCCGCCTCTGCCAACTACTGCATCTAAGGTTTTCATGTCTATATTATTATCCTCTAATGCTTTTATAATTATTTCTTTTCTAAAAAGGAATTGATTATAAATACTATCATATTTTCCTATTTCATCTGAAGAATGTCTCAAGGTTTTAACAAAAACCTCTTTTTCATCTTGGTAAATACCAATTTTAGTTGAAGTTGATCCTGGATTGATAATTAGTAATTTGTAAGACATAACAAAGTCTCCTCCATAATATTATTTTTTTGCTTCTGCAACTAATGCAGCTAGTGCAATGGAGTGTACCTTTGTTTCAAAACTATCAGCTCTGGATGTTAATATTACAGGAGCAGATGTTCCAACTAAAAGTCCTCCATTTCTTGATTTTGATGTATATGTTAAAGTTTTATACATAACATTAGCGGTTTCAATATTTGGAAGTAAAATTATATCTGCTTTTCCTGCTACTTTTCCTGTTATTCCTTTATGATATGCAGCTTCTTCTGATATTGCATTATCAAGTGCTAGAGGTCCATCAACTATACAACCTTTTATTTGTCCTCTATCATTCATCTTTGATAATAATGCTGCATCTACCGTTGCTGGCATATCTGCATTTACTACTTCTACTGCACATACTGGAGCTACCTTTGGTAATTCTATTCCACAAGCATGTGCAACTTCTACTGAGTTATTTAATATTTGCACTTTTGCTTTTAAATCTGGGTAAGTATTAAATGCTGCATCTGTTAATAAAATTAATCTATCAATTCCTTCTATTTCAAATACAGAAACATGTGACATAAGTTTTCCTGTTCTTAATCCTACTTCTTTATTAAGAACACTCCTTAGAAATGTAGCTGTATCTACTAATCCTTTCATAACCATATCTGCGTTTCCACTTGATACTAACCTTATTGCTTCTAAAGTTGCTTTATTTACATTTGGCTCATGAACTATTTCAAATTGTGTAAGATCCATATCAATTTTTTCTGCTATTTCTTCTATTTTTATAGAATCACCTACTAAAACTGCTTCCGCAATTCCTCTTTCTTTCGCAGCCTTAATAGCTTCTAATACAGGCTCATCCTGTGCTACTGCTACTGCTACCTTTTTCTTAGTACAACTGTTAACCTTTTGCAATAAATCATCGAAATTTTTACTCATTTTAGCACCTCTTATATTATTAATGTTATTTATATTAGTAAATATATAAAGAAATAAAATTTCCTTAACATCTATTATAATCCTTAATTTTCATTAATACACTAGTATTTGTTAAAATTATATCAATTTTTGATATAAACTACAAATATTTCCCTTTAATTGTAACAAAAAAAATTCTGAAAACTTAAATTTTCAGAATTTTGTGTCTTTTATTTTATTGGTTTATATTCTCTTATTATCTTTTCTGCTACCTTTAATCCATCAACTGCAGCAGATATTATACCACCTGCAAATCCTGCTCCTTCCCCTGCTGGGAATAAGCCCTTCATAGATATACTTTGTAAGTTTTCATCTCTTATCATTCTAATAGGCGCAGATGTTCTTGTTTCTATTCCTGTTAAAACTGAGTCATAGTTTCCATATCCCTTGATTTTTTTATCAAAGTCAACTATACCTTCTTTCAGTGCTTCTATTACATATTCAGGAAGACACTTTCTTAAATCTTTAAATACATATCCTGCAGTATAACTTGGAGTAACAGTTCCAAGCTTTTCACTTACTTTATCTTGCATAAAGTCACCTAGTAATTGTATTGGTGCTTTATAATTTCCCCCTCCTAGCTTAAATGCTAAGCTTTCATAATGCCTTTGGAACTCCATTCCCCTTAATGGTGAATCTCCTTCAAAGTCCTCTGGTCCCACTGTAACAACTAAAGCTGAATTCGCATTAACTAAATCTCTCGCATGATAACTCATACCATTTGATACTAATCTTTCATTTTCTGAAGCTGCTGCGACTACAACTCCTCCTGGGCACATACAAAATGAATATACAGCTCTTTTAAGCTTTTCACTTTGATATGTCAATCTATATTCTGCTGCCTTAAGTCTTGGATGATTATACATATCTCCATATTGACTTTTATTTATAAGTTCTTGTGGATGTTCTATTCTAACACCAATTGCAAAAGCTTTTGGTTGCATAAATACCCCTATTTTATGTAACATTTCGTATGTATCCCTAGAGCTATGTCCTATTGCAATAATAAGATTTTCACACTCTATTTCATTGCCATTTACTATTATTGATTTTACTTTACCATCTTCGCTTTTTATTTCTTCTAATTTAGAGGAAAATAATACTTCCCCTCCTAAACTTTTTATTCTTTCTCTTATATTTTTAACTACACCCTTTAAAAGATCTGTTCCTACATGTGGCTTAGCAATGTAAGTTATTTCTTCTGGGGCACCTGCCCTAACTAATTCTTTTAATACATAATCGCATCTTGTATCCTTAATTCTAGTAGTTAGTTTGCCATCTGAAAATGCTCCAGCTCCACCTTCTCCAAATTGTACATTTGATTCTGTATTTAATTCACCTGTTTCCCAAAACTTATTAACAGTTTCTGTTCTTTTATCTACATCTTCTCCACGTTCTATTACTAAAGGTTTATATCCCTTTTCTGCTAATAATAACGATGCAAATATTCCTGCAGGTCCAAAACCTACTACCACTGGTCTATTCTTCAATTCAATATTTCCAAACTCTATATCTGTATCATATGAGGACTCCGTAACCTTTATATCCTTATCTTTTAATTTATTAACTATTTTTTTTCATTTTTATGCTCTACTTCAACACAATATAGGTATTTTATATCGTTTTTCTTTCTCGCATCCAGACTTTCTTTAATTATTTTAAAGTTTTGAACTTCTTCTTCTGAAACCTTTAATTTCTTAGCTATTTTCTTTATTAATATATCTCTATCTTCATCTATTCTTAAGATTATATTATTAATCCTAATTGACATAGTTAATCCTCCTTTGTAATAATAAATTGCAAAGCAATTTATTTAGTTAGCAGTGCACAGTTCACAGTTTATGATAAAACTACTTTGTAGTTTCTGAATTTCAAATTATATCAACTCATTAATCATTGAAATAATGATTTCTTAATTCAGCTAGCTGAATTATTTCCATAACTGTGAACTGTGCCTTATGAACTTCAAACTAGAAATTTTGCTTCACAATTTAATCAACTGTTCCCTGTTACTTGTTCCCTTATACTCTAACTGTGAACTTGTGCACTGTGCCTTATGAACTAATCAATTGCTTCCACCATTGACTGCTGAAGAGTCTCCTTGAGCAACGTCTTTAATTACGGTAATAGTAATTTTTTCTATTGAACTTATAGAAAAATTTTCATTTAACCCTTGCAGAGTTACTTTAGGCTCTTGTTCAAATGTTCCATCTTCTTTAAATGAACTTACATCCATTACTGCCTTTACATTATCGGATGTCACATTTACGATTTCATCTTCATATCCACTTATAATAACTTTTACTGTATCCTTATTAGGTGTAGCTTTCACCCCTTGTATAATTCCACTTATACTGTATTTTACGCTAAATTCCTTTGTTACCAACTTTATTACATTTACCTTTGCAGTTACATATTCTTCGCCTTGAGATATGGTCAATCCTTCTGGGACTACTACTCCTAGTGAAACATCCTTGTTCTCACTTATGGTACTTAAATCTAGTGGTGTTGTATTTACTTCATTAATTGAATCTAATATATCTTTAGGTCCTAACAATTCTACTGTTTTTCTTGAACTATCTACAGATTTTAGTTTTATTCCACTCGGTAATTGGCCTATTGTAACAATATTAACTTTTACAGATTTACCTTTACTAACCTTTAATTCAACATTAGCAGTTTTCTCCGAAAGAAAAACATCTGGAACTTCACTTCCTCCATCATCTAAAGCTTTTATCTCATAGTTTCCCACAATATCCTCAAATACATCTTCTTTATTATCTGTAACAACTAATCTTGACACTCTACTAACTGCTGATTCTGCTCCAATTACTTTAACTTCACTTGGATTTATATTGGCTTCTGATGCAAAATATCCTTGTCTTGGTGTAACATTAATATTAGAAGTTACAGTCATAACTTTTTCCACCATATCTTCTATCTTAATTGATACAGTTAATGTATTAGTGTTTCTTATACTAACTGTAATTGGATAATCTATTATAGACACTGGAATTTTATTTTCGCCTTTCTTCCAGGCATATTCACTTAAGTCTACTTGAACTTTAA
This sequence comes from Clostridium sartagoforme AAU1, assembly GCF_000401215.1. GTDB lineage: Bacteria > Bacillota > Clostridia > Clostridiales > Clostridiaceae > Clostridium > Clostridium sartagoforme. The sequence continues at coordinate 6,211 of NZ_ASRV01000020.1, forward strand.
AATCACTTTTTTTAATTTTATTTATATCATTTGTATTTCCTTCAACTTTCAATGTTACATATAATTGCTGATTTGGAGTTAATGCTAGCTTTGAACTTGCTAATGTGTCTGTATTTACTAGTTCAACTGGTATTTTACTTATTTCAGTGGTTCTTATTTTGTTTTCTACATTAGTTACATAAACCCATAACCCTATGGATAATAAGATACATATTATAGGTACTACTAATTTGTTTTTTTCCTTCTTATCCAAGCTCTCACCCTCTCCCCAGCTGATTTAACTTTCTTCTTATCACTATGTTGCATCATCTTTATTAAGATTACTCTTAATTTTTCTTTATCATAATTTCTTGTTAATCTTCCATTTATAGCTAAGGATATTACCCCTGTTTCTTCTGATACTACTAAGACTATAGAATCTGAAACTTCTGACAACCCTATTGCAGCTCTATGTCTTGTTCCTAGTTTTTTATTTATTGTATTATTATTTGTAAGTGGAAGTACACATCCTGAAGCCAATATTCTATCTTTTCTTATAATGGTAGCTCCATCATGCAATGGAGTATTAACTACAAATATATTTTCTAATAAATTTGAAGTAACTTTTGCATCTAATATTGTCCCTGAATTTAATACTTCTCCTAATCTCGTTGCTTGCTCTATAACTATTAATGCTCCGGTTTTAGTCTCTGCTAGGTTCTGAATTGCAGTAACTATTTCATTTACTGTTATATTTCTTTCTTCTTCATCTTGTATATTGTGTATTTCTTCAAAAGCACTTCGTCCTATATGCTCTAAAGCTCTTCTTATTTCTGGTTGGAATATAATAACAATAGATAAAAGCCCAATAGTCAATGTTTTATTTAAAATAAAATTTAACATTTCTAATTTTAAGACATAACTTATTGGTATTAATGCTACCATAAGAACTATTCCTTTTAAAAGTTGCTCCGCTCTTGTTTCTCTTATTAACGTATATCCCTTATAAAATATATAAGCAACTACTAATATATCTAAAACAGAAAATACCGATATATTTTTTAATGTGTTTATTATAAATGTACTAATCTCTTGCATAAAGGGCACCCCCTAACCTTCATATATATTAATTATACACCAATTAGTAAAATCTTAGTATAATACTTCGATTTTTTTTTAATTTTATAATATTTTCTACTTTACTATAATATAAATTTATGTAAAGAGATTTATATGAGGTGATATTCTATGAAAGAAAAACTTATTACTTTTTCTAAAAACCATAAAAATTTAATGTTATTTTTAGCATCTGCTTTTTTATTATTATTTTTTTCAGTATTTTTTATCATATATAATTCAGATTCTAATATATCTAAAAGAAGCTTAAAACATATAGCTAATGACTTAAATAATATTAATTCAAATTTAGAATCTGGAATTAAAGATTTAACTATTGACACTAATAAATCTTACGAAGTTTTAACTACATCTTCTGGGGAATTAAAGAAACTTTTAACTTCTATATCTGAGATAAAAGAAACCAATGAAGAAATTTCATCTATAAAGAGTGATTTAAATAATGCTATCGATTCTACTATAGTTTTTTATGATAATTGTATTTATGTTTTATCTAATCCTAATACTATAAAATCTAGTGATGATTTAAATAATTTCCTTACTGCTAAAGAGAAATGTGTTCAAAGCTATTCTATATTAAATTCTCACAATATTAAGATTAATTTTTCGAAGAAATCACTATTATTTTTCGAAAATACTTATAATTATTTAAATACTATAATTAAAATTAATAGAGATACTGAGTTTCAAAATAAGCAACAACGTGAGTTCTTTTTTCAACTTGAAAGTTTTAATTCAGACTTTAATAAACTAAATGAAGATTTAATGATTGCTATTAATAAGATAAGAGAAGATAAGAGAGATTTGCAAGCTGTTATTGATGATATATATAATAAAGAATATATTTATGGAGATATACAATCTAAATCAGTTTCTATTTCTATTCCAGATGGATATATGAATGTATATGAATCTTTAAATGAGTATTTAAATTTATATGGTATATATTTAAAATCAATTAAAGAAGCTGTAATATATGAAAAAACCTGTTCTGATATAGATAAATATTCTGAAGAAATAAATAAAAATTATAAAAATGCTTCTTCAAAAAGAGATGATGTTTTAAAGGCTTATTCTGCATATAAAAGTAATTTCTAAAATAATTAGTATTAAAATTTTCCTTTTGGTAATAATAATCTTGGATTTAATATTATCCAAAAGGAGGTTATTTATGAAATATTTAAAAGCAATACCTATTTTATTTTTAACCTTTTTATTTTCAGCAGAAATTCCTGTATTAGCTTATAGTACTATTAGTACAGCATTCAATACCAATAGTACTATAAGCACTGACGTTAGTAGAGAATTAGATAATAACTTAATAAATATGCCAGAAGAGAATGTGGTTGAAGTTTTTAATCACAATGAAAATTTAATATATTTGACAGAAGATGATTTGAATTTAATGGCTAAAATCGTATATGCTGAAAGTAAAGGTGAGCCCTTTGAGGGTAAAGTCGCAGTTGCATCGGTTATTTTAAATAGGGTATTAAGTCCAGGATTTCCAGACAGTGTTAGGGAGGTTATTCTTCAACCAAACGCATTTTCCTGTGTTATTAATGGGGAAATATCAGTTGTTCCTACAGAAGAATGCTATAATGCTGTTTATGAAGCTATAAAAGGTAATGATCCAACAAATGAAGCATTATTCTTTTATAATCCTTCCATAGCTACTTGTTCTTGGATGCAAGGTGTTGAAAAAGCTGATAGTAAATCTATTGGTCAACATTTATTCTTTAAAACAAGTTACTAAAAATCATATGAATGGAGCTGTCTATGCGACAGCTTCTTCTTTTTTAGAAATTTATCAATCATTATTACTATACTAATATTTTTAATAATTAATCTAAAAAAAGAAATTCAGCAAAACTGAATTTCTACCATAATTGTCAATTATTAATTATTCAAAAGTTCCCATTACAATTGGTTTCCCATTCTTAACCATAATTCTTCCTTTTGCTATAACAGTATCTATTTCTAAAGAACTTTCATCTACTAAAACAAGATCTGCATCTTTTCCCTTTTCTATTGAACCTTTGTTAGAAAGTTTTAATATCTCTGCTACATTTGATGTTATTACTTTAAGTGCATCTTCTATTTTAATATTATATGTCTTTATACATTCCTTTACTTCTCCATAAAGTGTTGATACTGAACATATCCCAACCTTTGTTAACTTACCGTCATTATCAAATATAGGCATACTACCATTTCCATCCGATGAAAATGTAATATGAGATAAATCAATGTTGTTTTTTATTAGATTACTTAACCCTTCACTTGCTCTTAACTCTCCTGGTTCTAAGCAATTAGGATCAGAACTTGTAGTAAGGTCTATAAATCCACCCTTCTTAACATATTCTTCTCCGGCTTCAAATAATTCTTTATTTCTATTAATATGAGTTGGTAATAATTGAGTTGCTGGAAGCTCTGTTTCTTCAATTAATCTGAATAAATAATCTAATTTTCTATCTCCATCACCTAAGTGAATATTAACTATTCCAGATTTTCCCGATAATAAACCTCCTACTCTCGCTTGTGCTACTACTTGTGTAAATTCTTCAAATGTCGCCTGAGAACTTCTGTGGTCTGATATAGCCACCTCTCCTACCCCAATAATTTTATCTACTAGCATTAAATCTCCTTTTATGCTAGTAGATAAAGTTTTTACTGGTATCTCATATGAACCTGTATAACAATATGTAGTCAATCCCTCTTCTTCTAAAGCCTTTGATTTAGCTATTAAACTTCCCATATCTCTACAAATTCCATCTGTTCCTATACATCCAACAACCGTGGTTATCCCAGCTGTTGTTAAATCTGTTAACTTTATTTCTGGTGTTCTAGTTTTAAAGCTACCTTCTCCACCTGCACCATTAATATGAACATGACAATCTATAAATCCAGGGAAAAGTAGTTTTCCTGATCCATCTACTACTTCTATATCAATAAAATTTTCAGGAACTTTCAAATTTTCATATATTCCTTCAATTTTATCTGATACTATAACTACATCTTTTTCTCCTTGATACTGGGGAGAATAAACTTTGATTCCTTTTATAACTGTTATCATCTACATCTCTCCTATATTTCAATTACTTAAAATATCCTTTATAAGATTATTATTATAAATGGAACTTGGATATTTACTAACAAGCTCTCCTGCATAAAGTTTACTTTTTTCTTTATCCAAATCTTTATATAATAAGGATATTCTATAATAAGTTTCTTCTATATAGTTCCCATTTTCATAGTTAGATATATAATCTTTAAAATATTTTATAGCTTCTTCATTTTTACCTACTTTTTCACTTGTTGATGCCAATAAAAACATTACATCATCATGTAGATGGTTATTCATTGAATGAATAATAGTGGCTTCTAATAAATATTTAGCTTCTTCATACTTTTCTTCTTGAAATAAACCTGTTGCCTTTATATAATTTTCTCTTATTTCTTCATCTGTTAACGAATTTACTTCTAAAGTACTACTTTTTTTATTTTCTTCATTATCTTTATTTTCTTCATTATCTTTATTTTCTTCATTCTGCTCATTATTTGTGCTTTCATTCTCAACAGGTTTTGAAATATTATTAGCTAATTCTTCTTTATTTATTTGTACTTTTTTAAACTTATTGTTAAGTAATATTCCTGATGTTAAAAAAACTACTGCTATAGATGCTATTATTAAAGTTTTTAAAAGTGATTTATTATTTATATTTAAAATTTCATTTATTTCCTTTTTGATATTTTTAGCCTTATAATTAAACTTATCAATAGATATAACCTTTTCCACATATTCCATACTTAAGCTATATTCAGCTTTCCTTAAGTAACACGTTGCTAAAGCGTTATTGACATTTATGGAATTGAAGTCACTTTCTTTACAAATACTTAAATTTTTCAAAGCTTCATCTATATTTAAGTCGTTTATTAACTCTTCTGCTTTTTCATATAAGTCTTTTCTATAAAAATCCTTCTGTACATCTTTTAAATACGATTTTGCTATATCGTTATTATTATGATGTTCATTTATTTTCCAAATAGGAATCGCTTCCTCAAGATTTCCTTTTAAATACAATAATAATCCCTTTAAATTGAGAAGATTTGAGTCTTCTAAATCTCTTGATATACCAATTTCACAAACTTCTAATGCCTTATCTATATATCCGTTATTATATAAATGAAGTGCTTTTTCATATGCCTTCTTATCCCTATTTTTCATTCAATTACCTCTTCTAAATTTACAAATAAAATATTAATCCCATAATCCCCGCTATTACTATAACTAGTATAGGATGAACTTTTTTACTTAGTAATACTAATCCTATTATCGTAGTTATTATTATACTCTTTAAGTCCAAATAAGATTCTTTTGCTAAGTCTACAAAAGCTTTTATTATTAAGGCAATTAAAACAGGTCTCATTCCCATTAGTGCTGATTTAATTAATGTAGATTCTTTAAATTTTTCTAGGGTATTACTTATTATAGATATTAATACAAATGATGTTATTACTACTCCTGTTGTTGCCATAATGGCACCTAGAACGCCTGATAACTTATATCCTACAAAAGTTGCTGAATTTATGGCAACTGGTCCAGGAGTCATTTGTGATATACCTATAATATCCATAAACTCGCTTATTTTAAGCCAATCATTTTTTTCTACTATTTCTCTTTGAATAAAAGGAATCATAGCATAACCACCGCCAAAGCTAAAGGAACCTATCTTAAAAAACGAAAGAAATAATCTTATTAGTATATTCAATTATTTCACCTTCTTTCTTAAAAATACAATTCCGTATATCGCTGAAGTCACTATGACTATAATTGGATTTATATCAAAAAATACTAATGCTATAAGGGCTATTATAATAATTACTATATTTTGTACACTTTTATCTATTCCTTTGCTTAAACTTATTGCTCCTGCTAATACAAGCATTGGAACTGCTGCTGTTATTCCCTTAAATACCGCATTAACATAATAATTATCTCTAAACTTCATAAAAAATGCTGCTATTATTAATATTATAAAAAACGAAGGAAGAACAACCGCTAAAAGAGCCATTATAGCTCCAATAAATCCTCCTATTCTATATCCTATAAATACTGAAGAATTAACTGCCAATGCTCCTGGTAAACTTTGTGCTACTACTAATATATCCATGAATTCTTCTTTTTCAATCCACCCTTTATTTTTAACAACTTCTTCTTCTATAAGCGGAATCATTGCATATCCACCACCAAAAGTAAAAGCTCCTATTTTAAAAAATGTTATGAACATTTCTATAATTTTATTCATGTATCCTTTTCACCACCTATACTTAACTATTTTAACTAAAAATAAAAAGCCACATTCATAGTATGTGACTTTTCATCATTTTAATTATTCTTGTTCTAGTATTATCTTCTTAGCTGTTAAAATTGATGTAGCACTCATTGAGAATTCATCTAAACCATATTCAACTAATGTTGGAATTGCAGCTTCATCTCCAGCCATTTCTCCACACATTCCAACCCACTTACCATGCTTGTGAGCTCCGTCTATTGTCATCTTTATTAATCTTAATACAGCTGGGTGCATTGGATTATAAAGGTATGATACTTTTTCACTCATTCTATCAGCCGCTAATGTATATTGAATCAAATCATTTGTTCCTATTGAGAAGAAATCTACATATTTAGCTAATTCATCTGCATACACAGCTGCAGCTGGGATTTCAACCATGATACCCCATTGAATTTTTTCTGAGTATTCTTTTCCTTCTGCTTTTAATTCAGCTTTACATTCTTCTACAAATTCTTTTGCAGCTTGGAATTCTTCTAAGCCTGAAATCATCGGGAACATTACAGCAAGATTTCCATAAACAGAAGCTCTAAGTAACGCTCTTATTTGAACCTTAAATATATCTTTTCTATCTAAACATAATCTTATAGCTCTATATCCTAAGAACGGATTCATTTCTTGTGGTAATGGTAGATATGGAAGTGTTTTGTCTCCACCAATATCTAGAGTTCTTATAACAACTTGCTTTCCATCCATTATTTCAAGAACCTTCTTATAAGATTCAAATTGTTCATCTTCAGTTGGAGCTGAATCTCTATCCATGTATAAGAACTCAGTTCTAAATAATCCAACACCATCTCCACCATTTGCAACTACAGCTTCAGCATCTGCAGGTGAGCCTATGTTTCCACAAACTTCAACTCTTCTACCTGATTTAGTAACTGTTTTTACACTTATAAGTTTCTTTAATTCTTCTTGTTCTGCTAAGAATTTTTCTCTCTTAGCTGTATATTCATCTATAACTGATTGGTCAGGATTTATTATACATACACCTTCAATACCATCAACTATAACAAAGTCTCCGTTTTTAACTGATGTAGTTATATCCTTCAATCCTACAATTGCTGGTATTTCTAAAGTTCTTGCCATAATAGCTGAGTGAGAAGTTCTTCCCCCAATATTAGTTAAGAAACCAACAACCTTACTTCTATCTAATTGTGCTGTATCTGATGGAGTTAAGTCATGAGCTACTACTACAGTATTTTCTTCTGTTATAGCAAATGCATCTCCGCCTTTTCCAGCTAAGTTTGAAATTATTCTCTTTGAAACGTCTTTAATGTCTGCAGCTCTTTCTTTCATATATTCATCTTCCATTGAATCGAATATCATTACAAATGTATTTGTAATATTTTCAACTGCTTTCATTGCATTTATGCTATTTGATTCTATTTCTAACAACATTCCACCAGTAAATTCTGGATCATCTAATAAAGTTAAGTGAGCTTCGAAAACTTGAGCTTCATGTTCTCCAATTTCAGCTAGTGCTTTATCTCTAATTGCAGTTAATTGTACTTTTGCTTGCTCTAAAGCCTTTTGTAGAACTTCTTTTTCTGCTTCTACATTAGAAACTTTTGTATCTGTTATTACTATTTCTTCATGTTCTTGTAAAAATACTTTTCCTATTGCATAACCTTTAGATGCAGCTATACCTTTTTTCATTTCCGAGATTCCTCCTTAATAATAGCTATAAACTCAAATTTTATATGAAATTTATAGAAAGTACTAATCTGTTTTTAAATTACAACTACAATGTATTATATCATACTTTTTCACTATGTTAATAATAATAAACATAAAATTTATTATTTTATCTTTTAAATTTAAATATTTTATCTATTTTACTTGCGTATTTTAAATAAAATTATAATTTCATTTTATAAATTTTATAAAATTTTCTAATATTTCTATTGTTAATTATTTCTTATAAATTGTTTTGTCATTTTATAGCATACATGTATTAATAAATTATCATACAGTAGAAATAAAAATTAATAAAAAAACTCCCGTAGGAGTTTTCTGAATCAAATAATTAACAGTAATTTTTAAAAAGTTTCATAATATAATAACTTATACTTAACATTTATTCAACTATATTTTCTATTAATCTATCTTTTCTATTAATCTATCTTTTATAAATCATCTATAAGTGCTCCTGCTTTGGCATATGCTGTTGATTTAGCTTCAAAAAAATCTGTTTTAACTGAATTTGCATCTGCTAATATATCTACCCAAGCAGCAGGATTTTTTTTGTACCCATCATATATTGCATCTAATCCTATTGCTCTCATTCTTAGGTTACCTAGATATTTTATATAATCATTAATTAAGTTCCTATTTATTCCTTGAATATTATCACCTATAACATAATTTCCCCAAGCTATTTCATGTTCTACCGCTGTTTTCATCATTTCTTTTAATTGCTCTTTTAAATCTTCTGTAAATATTTCTGGTTGTTCTACTTGTAATTCTTTTAGTATATTTCTAAATAACCAAAGATGTGTATTTTCATCTCTATTTATATATCTTATTTCTTGTGCTGAACCTGGCATTTTTCTATTTCTCTCTAAATTATAAAAGAACATAAATCCTGAATAAAAGTATATTCCTTCTAGGATATAATTTGCCATTACAGTTTTTACAAGATTTACTTCTGTTGGATTTTCTAAAAACTTATTATATAAATCTCCAATAAATTTATTTCTATCTAATAATATTTTATCATTTTTCCATTGATATAATATTTCATTTCTCTTTTCTGGTGAACAAATTGTATCTAGCATATAGCTATAGCTTTGCGAATGAACAGCTTCTTGGAAAGCTTGTATAGTCAGACATAAATTCACCTCACTGGCTGTTATATAGTTATTTATATTAGATAAATTGGCAGTTTGTATTGAATCTAAAAATATTAAAAAAGATAATATCTTATCATAAGCTGTTCTTTCTTCATTTGTTAGCTTATTATAATCTTTCAAATCTTGAGAAAGATTTATTTCTTCTGGAATCCAAAAGTTATTCATTGCTTGTCTGTACCAATCTGACACCCAAGTATATCTCATATTATTAAAATCATTTAAGTTAGTAGTATTTCCGTTTATCATTCTCTTTTTAGATATTTCTGTATCACCATATTCATTAAAAAGAGGTTTCTTATTTATGATCATTTCTATTCCTCCAGTTCCTTTATTTATATTATGCTGAACAACTTTCACAGTCACTTACTGATAGGGATTTTGAACGTACATAGTATATTGACTTCACTCCACATTTGCATGCTTCTATATATAAATTCATAATTTGTCTCATAGTGTAATTAGTTGTTATATATAAATTAAAAGATTGGCCTTGATCTATATGTCTTTGTCTTACTCCATTCATTTCTACACACCACTTTTGATCTATGTTATATGCAGAGTTATAGTACCAATAATTTTCTTCATTTAGATTTGGTGCAGTTTTTGGTATTATACTTCCCTTTTTCTCCTCTAACCAAAATCTAGACATTACTGGATCTATCCCCTCAGAAGTTCCTGCTATAGTTGCCGTTGATCCATTTGGGGCTACAGCTATCAAATATCCATTTCTCATTCCATAAGTATTTATATCTTCTCTTAATTCATTCCATTTTTCTGAGTTATATCCTCTAAATTCAAAGTAATTTCCATTATCCCAATCTGAACCTTCAAAGCATGAATATCGTCCTTTTTCTTTTGAAATATTCATGCTCGCTTTTATTGCGTGATAATTAATTCTTTCATAGACATTATCTGCAAAATCTTTATGTCTATCTTCTGTCCAGTGAATTAAATTATTTGCTAACATATGGTGATATCCGCTTGTCCCAAGCCCTATTGCTCTATATTTTTTATTAGTTACTTCTGCAAATGGTACTGAATAATAATTTAAATCTATTACATTGTCCATAGCTCTTATTTGAGTTTCTACAACATATTCAAGTTCTTTATCATTTTTAACGTCAACATTACCTAAAACTACTGAGGATAAATTGCATACTACAAAATCACCTGATTTTGTTTTTTCAATTATTATTGAATCTCCATTTTCATCTTTTATTTCGCTTTTTTGTATATCCATAGGACTCATATTTTGCATAATCTCTGTACAAAGATTTGATGAATAAATCATCCCTTTATGTTTATTTGGGTTCATCTTATTTACTGTATCTCTATAAAAAGCAAAAGGTGTTCCTGTCTCAGCTGCACTTTTTATTATTAATCTAACTATTTCTTTTACAGACATAATTCTCTTACTTATGCTTTCATCTTCTACACATTCATAATATCTTTTTTCCCACTCTTCTCCATAAAAATCTTCTAATGAATATCCCTTTGCTAATCTAATTTCATGAGGACACATCATATACCAATTTGCATCTATATCTGTTTCTGCAAGCTTCCAGAATAAATCTGGATAACAAAGTCCAGGAAAGACATCGTGTGCTTTTTTTCTATCATCTCCATTATTAGTTTTTAATTGTAAAAACTCTGGTAAATCCTTATGCCATGCATCTAACCATATAGCTACCGATCCATTTCTTACTCCTAGTTGATCTACTGCTATTGCTGTATCATTAAATAATTTTACCCATGGTATTACTCCTCCGGAAGCCCCCTTAAATCCCCTTATAGGTGATTCCAAAGCTCTAATTTTACCAATATATATTCCCATTCCACCACCGAACTTTGAAACCTCTGCAAAGTTGTCAATGGATTTATATATCCCCTTTAAACTATCTTGTACTGTATCTATGAAGCATGAACTCAATTGATAAAATGGCTTTCTAGCATTAGACATTGTTGGTGTTGCCATCGTTGCTTTAAGTGAGCTTAATACATCATAAAATCTCTTTGCCCATAATACTCTTACTTCCTTTTTTTCTGGAATTGCTAAGTGCATTGCTATGCCCATAAACATCTGTTGGGGAAGTTCTAATGTTCTTCTATCAAAATCTTGAATTAAATATCTACTTGCTAGAAGGTTTATTCCACTATAAGTAAATAAAAAATCTCTCTCTGGCTTAATAGCTTTTTCTAGTTCTAATATATCTCCCTTGGTATAATTTTCTAATATGTATTTTCCGTAAAGGCCCTTGTCTGTTAATTTACTTATGAAGTCATATAAATTTTTATATAAATCTTCTTCCTTATTTAAATTTCTATTTTTTCGTATTTCATCATATAGCTTTAAAACGTAAAGCTTAGAAGCTGCCTTTTGCCATTCTGGTTCTATATCTGATGTAAGCTCTAAAGCTACTTGTATTACAGAATTTCTTATTTCATCTTCTCTCATGTTAGGCCTAATTATATGATTTAATGCATCTATAAGTCTTTTCTCTGTATAAACCTCACTATCATCATCTATTCCACCTATCGCTAATCTACATATATTAAATAAATCCATCCTATTATTCCCCTTTCACTATATATGGTATATAAATTTTATGCATTTTCCACCAATATACAATATATAGATATTATAATTTCAAATTTTTCCTTTGTAAAATTTAATAAACTATTGCTAGAAAAGAAAAAAAGGAGGTATTCAATTAATATCTCCTTTTTTCATATATAATAATAGTTTTATGAATAATTTTTATTCTTTAGTATTTAAAACCAAATAATATTAATTATTTTATTTTTGTTAGCCACTCTTCTTCTTTAAATCCTATTAATATTGTATCCTCTTTTACTATTATAGGCCTTTTTACTAACATTCCATTAGAAGCTAATATATCTAAAAGTTCATCTTCTGGTAATGCTTTAACTTTATCTTTTAATTGCATTTCTCTATACAACACACCTGAAGTATTAAAGAATTTATTTATTGATAGATTACTCTTAGCTAACCATTCCTTAAGTTCTTCTTTAGTTGGGTTCTCTTCTGCTATATGCCTATCTATAAATTCTATATTATTTTCAATTAAAAACTTTTTTGCTTTTTTGCATGTAGTACATTTGGGGTATTCAATAAATAAAACTGACATTTTATCACTCCTATATTTAGTTATTATTATTTAATTATTATTATATATTCTTCAATTAATAAATGAAACATCTACCTCATACTTCCTTAGCCGGGCTTTCTCACTAAATTCAGTCATCATTACACTCAACTTCATTAAGTGTTCAATACCTCTACATCATTACTATTTTTTATAAAGTCATTAATTAATATCCTTATATGAGTAAAATATAAAAATTGAAAGCATGTATATTATTTCTTAGGTATAATTAAATATATTTTAAACATATCTCCTTCTACTTCTATTTTTATGCTACCATTATGAAGCTCAACTATACTTTTAGTTATGGCAAGGCCCATACCAGATCCTTCTACTGATGAATTTCTTGACTTATCTGCTCTAGCAAATCTTTCAAATATATCTTGAGTATTAAAATCCATTTCATAATTAGATATGTTTTTAAAAGAAACTTCAACTGAGTTTTCTCTAGCATTTATATCTATATACACCCTAGTATTATTTAAAGAATATTTTAAAGCATTTACAATTATATTTTCAAATACTCTAGACATTAATTTACCATCTAGATCAACAAATATTTCATCCTCATTTGAGCTTACTTTAAACTCTAAGTTTTTTTCTTCATATAAATTTGAGTATTCTCCAACACCTTGATGTACTAATGAAACTATATCTATTTCCTGCTTTTCTATTGTCATCTTTCCACTGTTCAACTTTGATACTTCAAATAAGTCTTCTATAAGACTTTTTAGCCGTTTAGAATTTTTATCTAATATAGTCAGGTAGTCTTTTTTCTCCTCATCTGTAATATTTCTGTCATTTAATATATTTACATAGTTTATTATTGATGTTAAAGGAGTCTTTAGATCATGAGATACATTTGATATAAGCTCAGTCTTTAGCTTCTCATTTCTTATCTTTTCATTTAATGCTATTTTATAGCCGTCTTTTATTTGATTTATATTATTTACTAATTCTTTAACTTCTCTTTCTCCAATATTAGTTAAATTATATTCTAAGTCTCCTGCATTAATTTTTTTTAATCCATCATTTATTATAGATATATCTAAGCTTTTCTTTAATGAATATAATACACACATTAATGGGATTAGAACTAAAATTAAAGTTCCTTTAAATGGGTACTTACTTAAAAATGTTATTAATATATTTTGATTTCTTATTCCTGCAATTAAATATAAATAAACCAGTATTACCCCTACGGATCCACTAATTGAAATTATCATTTTATTTCTTGTATTTTTATACTTATATCCATACTTCAAAACATAAAAAAGCCTTTTTAAAACTTTTATTTCTAAATGTATGTTACTACTGTTAAATATAGAGTTTACTATTATTTTTAATAAAAGAAGCATAGTAAATATAGTTGATAATATCATACTCCTTGCAGTTAAAGATTCAGTCTTTATAAGATAAGAGTACACACTTGGATCTCTATAATATATCTCTATATATTTATCTATATTTTGCTTTGAAATTTTCTCATTTGTACTTTCTATATAGTAATTATATATATCCTTATTATCTATTCTAACAGAAGAAAACTTAAATTCCTTTAAATAATCATTTATCTTCTCTTCTAATAAGGCAACAGTATTTTCTTTAATTTGTACAGATTTATATAAATTAACATCGTTAGTCGTAAATTCTCCTGTTTCCTTATTCATTAAAATATAAAACAAGCTACCATAAAAATAGTTATTTTGTGATAAATGTTGATTTTTATATTCTAAAATACTAATATCTTCTAAGTTATTTGTATCAGTATATATTTCTTTTGATAAATCTTTACTTTCATAATATATCATTGATTGTATATATTTATCTTTATTTAATAAAGCATCAAAAGTTCCTGCTCCTAATTCAGCAAACGTATTGTTAAAGGATTGGTAATATCCTATAGTTAATGTCACTAATGAGACACATACTACTAGAATTTCTATACCCCATACACCTGTTATGTATTTTTTAATCTTCTCTTTCAATTTTATATCCAACTCCCCACACTACCTTTATATATTCAGGGTCCTTTGTATTGAGCTCTATCTTTTCTCTTATTCGCCTAATATGAACAGTTACTGTATTTTCACTTCTATAAAATGGTTCTTCCCATACTTTTTCATATATTTCCTTAATTGAAAAAACTTTTCCTAAATTTGAGGCTAACAGTTGAAGTATCTTAAATTCTGTTGCTGTAACTTTTACCTCTTCACCTCTTAATAATATTGTTTTTTCTTTATTATTTATAACTAAATCTTTTACCTCTATTATATCAGGGCTTTCACCTTCTAATTCTAGAGGTTTTTGATATCTTCTTAATTGAGATTTAACTCTAGCAACTAGTTCTAAATGATTAAATGGTTTTGCTATATAATCATCTGCTCCAACATTTAAACCTAATATCTTATCACTATCCTCGCCTTTAGCTGATAACATTATTATAGGTAGATTTTTCTTCTCCCTAATTTTTAAACACGTCTTGATTCCATCCATTCTAGGCATCATTATATCTAATACTATTAAATGTATTTTTTCCTTATCTAATACTTCTAAAGCCTCTATTCCATCTCTAGCTTTAAAAACCTTCATTCCTTCTCCTCTTAAATATATATCTATAGCATCTCTAATTTCCTTTTCATCATCAACTACTAAAACATTAAACATACTTTCACCCCTTGATTTATTTCATCTTATAAATATAATATCTTATATTATGATATTTTACTAATTATAAAAATTACATTTTTATTAAAATAGCCTATTATATCTATAAGTTATTATTAACATATTTATATATTTAATATATAATCTTATTGTATATTTCTAATAGATAAATTTAAGGAGTTTAATATGTTACACAAGTTCTCAATCAACACTCACATGATCCTAGATTTTATTATTATTTTTTTTGGATGTATAATAGCATCCTTAGGTGTTAATTTATTCTTAGTTAATGCTCAATTACTTAGTGGTGGAGCTACAGGGGTCGCACTTATTTTACAATACTTATCAGAGATACCATCTGGAATATCTGTATTTATAATTAATATCCCTTTATTTTTCCTTAGCTATAAAATGTTAAGTAAAAGATTTACTTTATATACTGCAATTGGTATGATTTCTTTATCAGTTGCTCTTATCATAACTAAGCCTTTATCTCATTTAGTAAAGGTAGAAGATATATTACTTTATTGTATTTATGGTGGAGTTTTATGTGGATTAGGATATGGTTTAGTTTTTTCAAGAAACGGATCAACAGGTGGTACTGATATTATTACTATGGTTGTTAGAAAAAAGTTTTCTAACTTTGAAATTGGTAAACTTAGCTTTGCAATTAACTGTGTAATAATTTTTATAGGAGCTTTAATATTTGGACTTCCTAAGGCTCTTTATACTTTGATTTCTATATTTGTTCAAGGAGCTATTGTAGATAAAGTTATAAATGGATTTAACAGTAAGAAATTATTGTTAATATTAACTGAAAAAGAAGATGATATTATTCAATATGTTATTAAGGATATGAATAGAGGTGTTACTTCACTTATAGCAGAAGGTGAATATACTCATAAGCTAAAGAAAATGCTTTATATAGCTGTAACTTCATCTCAAATGGTTCATTTAAAAAGCAAAATTCTGAGAATAGATCCTAAAGCATTTATTACAATAATAGATGTTTCTGAAGTTAATGGAAAAGGATTCTATAAAATTTAAATATATAACTAAACTATAGACATATTATGCTCAATTCTCCGTCACTTCGTTCCAAGTCGACTTTCGCATTAATGTGTCTATAGTTTTACTAATTATAGTATTTAAATTTACTTTCTTTTGCTCCTAAGATATTCTTCTTGTCCCTGCTTGTATAGATTATTCCCTTCAGTATCTATAATAACTATTAATGGCATATCCTTAATTTCCATTCTTCTTATTGCTTCTGCACCTAAATCCTCGTAAGCTATTATTTCTGATTTAGTTATACTCTTAGATATCAGAGCTGCCGCTCCACCAATAGCGCCAAAATATATAGCTTTATTTTTAATAATTGAATTAATCACCTCTTCATTTCTTGCTCCTTTTCCTATCATTGCTTTTAATCCTAAATCTAATAACTTAGGTGAATATGCATCCATTCTATAACTTGTTGTTGGTCCAGCTGATCCTATAACATTGCCTTCTTTAGCTGGAGTTGGTCCTACATAATAGATTGTCTCATCTTTAATGTTTATAGGTAATTCTAATTTAGCATCTAGTAAATCTATTAACCTCTTATGAGCTGCATCTCTAGCTGTATATATACTTCCAGTTAGCAAAACTCTATCTCCTGCCTTTAAATCTTTTATCTTCTCATATGTTAAAGGTGTATTAATTTTTTTATCCACAGAATCTATTCTTATAACTTCTTTTTCCACAGACTTATCCCCCTATAAAACCACTTCTTTGTGTCTTGTTACATGGCAGTTTATATTTACTGCAACTGGTAATCCTGCTATATGCGTTGGATATGTTTCTATGTTTACTCCTAATGCTGTTGTCTTTCCACCAAAGCCTTGTGGACCAATTCCTAGATTGTTTATTTCGTTTAATAACTCATCCTCTAACTTGCAATAGAATTCATCATTATTCCTAATATTTATAGGTCTTAGTAAAGCTTTCTTTGCTAAATACGCTGCTTTATCAAAAGTACCACCAATACCCACACCTATAACTATTGGAGGACACGGGTTTGGACCAGCTTCTTTTACTACCCTTATAACAAATTCTTTAACTCCTTGAAGTCCTTCTGAAGGTTTCAACATTTTTATTTGACTCATATTTTCTGATCCAAAGCCTTTAGGTGCAACGGTTATCTTTAGTTTATCTCCTTGAACTATATCGTAATATATAATGGCTGGAGTATTATCTTTAGTGTTAATTCTATTTATAGGATCATTCACAATAGATTTTCTTAAATATCCATCTTTATATCCTCTTCTAACACCTTCATTTACAGCATCTTCTAGACTTCCTCCAATTATGTGTATATCTTGTCCAATTTCAATAAAAACACATGTCATCCCTGTATCTTGGCAAATCGGCATTCTTTCATTTTTAGCTATCTCTGAATTTATTATTATTTTATCAAGTATATCTTTAGCTAAATCCCAAGTTTCTTCCTTTTCAGATCTTACTAGAGCATTTTTTATATCATTAGATAAATTGTAATTAGCTTCTATACATAATTCTCTAACTACGGATACAACCTCTTCAATGTGTATTTCTCTCATAAATATCCCCCTTATACTTTTATCTTCTTAAATAATATAAAATATCACTTTGCAAATATTAAATTATTTATATAATTTTATAAAATTCTAGAAATTTTAACTTATAATATAACTTTTTAACCTCCATTTATTTTTATTAAATTATTAAAATAATTTATAAATATTTTATCATATTTTTATATCTTATTTATTATATTTTACTAAATAGCTATAAGGAGAATATATTATGAATAAGAATTTAACTAATATTGCTACATATATTGTTTATCTTTTAATTGCAATACTTATATTATTTATAGCTTACTCTATATTAATTTCACTTGATTTAAACTTTAAAACAATTCCTAAAAACAGTTTTAAAGTCCAAATTAATCTACTCAATTTGTTTTAGTTGAAAATTCTAAGAATCAATTCACAGTTCATTGGTATAAAGGATTTAAAATAATAAGTAAGCCAAACCAGATAACTTAATTTTTTAAAACAAACTTAAGTTAATTTAAAATATAAATTGGTCTCTTATACCTAATACCTTTACAAAAGAACTGTGAATTGTTCATTAGAAGATCTTTCTTCGTAAAATACAACAATTTATTATACTTAAAGTAAATTTAATCATTATATTTTGATATATTTCCTCGGAAATCTTCTCTTTAATTCGTTGTTTTATTTATTTCTTCGAAATATTTCTCTATTCCCAAGGAAATTCCTTCAACAATTAAATTTTGATGTTCTTCTGTCTTTAATTTCTGTTCTTCTTCAGGATTAGATAAAAATCCACATTCTACTAGTATTGAAGCACCTTCATACTTATCTCTTAAAATTAAATATGAATCTCCAGCAGGTTTTGATACTCTCTTATTTTTATCTTTAACAGTTTCTTTTAATGATTCTTGTACAAAATCCGCTAATTTTTTACTTATATCATTAGATGAATGCCAAACTTGAGCTCCATAGCATTTAGCTTGAGGAAACATATTTTGATGAATCGATACAAAAACATCACATTTTGTTTCAATTTTAAGATCTCTTCTCCTTTTTAAATCATCTCTCTTCTTTTCTCTTATAGTAGACCCCTTCTGTTCTAATCCCTGATCTGATTCTCTTGTTAGATATACTTTATATCCCTTTTTTTCGAGAATATCTTTTAGTTTTAAACTAATTTGTAAATTTATGTCTTTTTCTATAACACCTGATTTAGATTTAGCTCCGCCATCAATTCCACCATGGCCTGGATCAATTAATATTATTTTTTGTGCTGCATCATCTGCCAAAGCCTTAATCGGAATAAAATAAACCATAGATATAAGAATAAATAATAATATACGTCTTAATTTTTTCATTTGTTAACCTCCATTATATTTATAAATTTATCAATAAAAGTATTATGCCCTATTTATTTAATTTCTTTCTAATAAAAAGAGGTCATATGTAAATTTTTATAATTTCCTAAAGAATAAAAAAATCTCTAGTTTAGGATTCAATATCCTGCACTAGAGATTTTATACTATTAGCTATTTTCTATTACACTTTCTGCTATATTTGTTGAATGATCGCCTATTCTTTCAAGGTTACTTAATAAATCTAAAAATATTGCACCTGCATATGCATTACAAGTTCCATCATAAAGCCTTTTTATATGAAGTTCTCTATATTTCTTTTGCAATCTATCAACTTCTTCTTCTATACTATTAATTTGCTTTGCTTTTTCTATATCCTTTTTAGCATAACTACTTATAGCTATATCTAAGGTTTCTACTACTTTATTATACATATTATTAATTTGCTCTATAGCCTTATCACTATATTCAAGTTTTCTCGAAATCTTTTGCGCTGTTAAATCTGCTATATTTTCAGCATGATCTCCTATTCTTTCTATATCATTTATTACATGAAAGGTAGCAGCAACAATACTAAGCTCCTTATCTGATAACTCGCATTTTGAAAGTTTAACTAAATAATTTGTTATAGCTTCATTTAATGTATTTATAATTTCTTCATTGTCATATACTTTATTTATTAATTTTTCATCATTTTTTTCAAATGCCTCTAATGCTAAAGCTAAGCCTTTCTTAGCTTTATTAGCCATTCTTAATGTTTCTTTTGCTACTTGCCCAGCTGCAATAACTGGAGTTTCTAGCAATCTATCATCTATGTATTTTACTCCAACTCTGTCCTCTTCATCATCTCCTGGTATAATCTTATTTACTACTTTTATTAAAACACCAGTTAGGGGCAGCATTATTACAGTATTAACTACATTAAATACTGTATGAGAATTTGCAATCTGTCTACTAACATCCCCTGGACTTATTTTAGATACTAAATCTCCTAAAATTCCACTGATTAATACAGGAATAAATAATATAGTTCCAACTAAGTTAAATATTAAATGAAGCATTGCTGCTTTATGTGCTGTTTTAGTTGTTCCTATAGATGCTAACATAGCTGTTATACATGTTCCTATATTGCATCCAAATATTATTGGTAATACGTCATATATATTTATGTTTCCTGCAAGTGCTAATGCTACTAATATTCCAGTAGTAGCTGATGAACTTTGAAGTATAGCTGTTATAACAGCTCCTGCCATTATTCCTAGGTACCATTTTCCCCCTACTACAGCTAATATGTTTGTAAATATAGTAGAATCTGTTAAAGGTTTCATTGAACTACTCATTTGACCCATACCAACAAATAAAATACCAAAACCTAAGACTATACTTCCTATATCCTTCTTTCTTTTTCCTTTAGCAAACATAACAACGAATGCCCCTATGAAAACAAACAATGGTGCAATATGATCTAATTTAAAAGCTACTAATTGAGCTGTAATTGTAGTACCAATATTAGCTCCCATTATTATTCCTGCTGCTTGAGCTAGATTCATTAATCCAGCATTTACAAACCCTACTACCATTACTGTTGTAGCACTACTACTTTGAATAACTGCTGTAACAATTGCTCCAACAACTACTGATATTACTGGATTTCTAGTTACCTTTTCTAATATAGATTTTAAACCATCTCCAGCTGCATTTTCAAGACCATCGCCCATTATCTTCATACCATAGATAAATAAGCCCAATCCACCAAGTAATTTTATAATAATCATTAAAGATTCCAAAATAATTCTCCTTTTCAGTATTATTCTTACGAACTTAGTTTACATTATTATTTAACATTTGTTAAGTAATTTAATATGTTTTTAACATAAATATAACTTTAATATACTTTAATATATATCTATATAGTCTATATTTCTTTCTTNTTTTATTATTTATTATTATATTAATTTTAATTTACTTACTTTCTTACTTATTAAATTAGTCGTTATTATTAAT
>NZ_ASRV01000021.1 GCF_000401215.1 Clostridium sartagoforme AAU1
CTTATTTTATATTTATATTATATTAAATTTTATACTCTTTCTATTATAAATTGCTTATATTAATGTATTTCTATTTATTTATTATAGTTAGACGAAAATAAATCCCACAACCATACTGATTGTGGGATTTTTGAAGTTCCATATATTATCTCTTTGAGAATTGTGGAGCTCTTCTAGCCTTTTTAAGACCATATTTCTTTCTTTCTTTCATTCTTGGATCTCTAGTTACAAAACCTGCCTTCTTTAATTCTGGCTTTAAGTTTTCGTCAGCTTTTATTAAAGCTCTAGTTATTCCGTGTCTTATTGCTCCAGCTTGACCTGTGAATCCACCACCATGAACGTTAACTAAAACGTCAAATCTATCTTTAGTTCCAGTTAAAACTAATGGTTGATTAACTATCATTCTTAAAGTTTCTAAACCGAAATAGTTGTCTATTTCTCTATTATTTATAACTACTTTACCGTTTCCTGGTACAAGTCTAACTCTTGCTACTGATTTTTTTCTTCTTCCAGTTCCCATGTATTGAACTTTTGCCATTTTTTATTCCTCCTCCCGAGCACGTATTAGTACTTTAATTCAAGTACTTCTGGTTGTTGAGCATCATGTCCATGCTCAGTACCTCTATATACTTTTAATTTTTTAAGCATTTTTCTTCCTAAAACGCCATTTGGAAGCATTCTTCTTACTGCTTCTTCGAAAGCGAATTCAGGCTTCTTTTCTAACACTTCTCTATATGGAGTTTCTTTTAATCCACCTGGATATAGGCTGTGCTTTCTCATTAATTTTTGATCTAACTTCTTACCAGTTAAAACAACTTGTTCTGCATTGATTACGATAACGAAATCTCCACAGTCAACATTTGGTGTAAATGTTGGTTTATTTTTTCCTCTTAAAATTGAAGCAACTTGGCTAGCAACTCTTCCTAGTGGCTTTCCAGCAGCATCAACAACATACCATTTTCTTTCAACTTCTTGTGCCTTAGCAATGTATGATTTCATGTTTTTCCCTCCCTGAACTTACATTTGTGCTTTACTTATTAAGTACTGCTTTTATGTCAAGACCCGGGGCTAGTGGATCTTATATACATAAATTATTCTAACAAACATACATTATTATAATACACGCATACGGGTGTGTCAACAAGTTTTTAATTAATTATTTCTATTTATCATTAATTTTTAATAATAAACTTTTTCTAATACTAAACCTGTTGCGGGTACACATATTCCTGAATCTTTCCTATTTTTTTATCTATTATAACTTGTATATTTGAAGGATCTATCTTTTTATTTCCTACCATAATTAATGTTCCAACTATTATTCTAACCATATTATATAAAAACCCATCACCAGTTATGTAAATTTTTATTATATCATCATGATTTTCTATATACAATTCTGAAATTGTCCTTATATTAGTTTTAACAGAACTCCCACTACTTTTAAATGCACTAAAATCATGGGTTCCTATAAAGTATTTACACGCCTCTTTCATAATCTCTGCATCTAACTTTTTTTAACATGATATAAATAATCTTTGTGTACTGCTGGGGGTACTTCCCTATTTAGTATAGAGTATGAGTATGTTTTTCCCTTAGCACTGTATCTTGAATGAAACTCCAGTGGTACTTCCTCTGATTTTAAAATTACTATATCATCTGGTAATCTATAATTAAGTGCTTCTCTAAATTTATTCGAAGGTATATTACTATTAGTTTTAAAGTTTGCTACAAATCCTCTTGCATGAACTCCAGCATCAGTTCTTGAACTTCCTATTACTTCAATATTTTCATTGGTTAAAAGGCTTATAGCATCTTCTAATTGTTGTTGAATTGTGCTTCCTATTTTTTGTTTTTGCCATCCTAAATAATTTGTTCCATCATATTCTAAAGTTAGTTTGATATTTTTCATGTTAAAAATCACCTTTGCTTTTTATATAGCAAACCTTACTATTAAACTTCCTATAAATAAAATAGAAAATACACTAAATGCAATAATATCTCTTTTCGTAAATTTCAATTGCTTCATTCTTGTTCTACCATTTCCACCTCTATAAGCTCTAGCTTCCATAGCTAATGCAAGTTCATCAGCCCTTCTAAATGAACTTATAAATAGTGGCACTAATAATGGTATTAAACTTTTTGCTTTCTGAATTATTCCACCAGTTTCAAAATCTGCTCCTCTTGCTTTTTGTGCCATCATTATTTTGTCTGTTTCATCCATTAATGTTGGTATGAATCTTAAAGCTATAGTCATCATCATAGCAAGCTCATGAGCTGTTTCTTTTCCTATTGGCTTTAATAATCTTTCTATCCCATCTGTTAACTCAATTGGAGACGTTGTTAAGGTTAATGCTGATGTTCCCATTATTAAAAATATAAGCCTTAATGCCATAAATGCAGCTGTCTTTAATCCATCTTCATATACTTTTATAAACCCAAGCTCAAATACCATTGTATCTGTAGTACCTTTAATCATAAAAATATTTAAAATTGCTGTAAATATAATAAGAAAAAATACTGGTTTTAATCCTTTATATAAATATCTAGGTGGTAATTTTGAAACATAAATAGTTAAAACTAAAAATGAAACTATTAATATATAGCCAACAAACTTATCTACTATAAATAAAGATACAATAAATAGTATTGATATTAATATTTTAGTTCTAGGATCTAACTTATGAACAAAGGTTTCACCTGGTATATACTGCCCTATAGTTATATCTTTTATCATATTTGTTCCCCTAGTTTTTAACTTCCTTTAATATTTTTAATAATTCTTGTTTTCCTTGAGCAATAGTATAGATTTCATCTGATACACTAAACCCTTTGCTCTTTAATGCTCTCATAAGATATGTTACTTGTGGCACTGCTAAACCTATATTTTCTAAAGTCTCAATTTCTTTAAACACCTTATTAGGAGTACCTTCTAAAGCAATTTCTCCTTTATTCATAACCACTATTATCTCCGCAAGTTTTCCTACATCCTCCATGCTATGGCTTACTAGTATAATTGTCATCTTATATTCATCATGTAAAATTTTAATTTGATTTAAAATATCATCTCTACCTTTTGGATCTAATCCTGCTGTCGGCTCATCTAATATAAGCACCTTAGGCTCCATAGCAATTACCCCTGCTATTGCTACCCTTCTCTTTTGTCCTCCGCTTAAATCAAATGGAGACTTATTTCTATAAACTTCATAATCTAGTCCTACCATTTTCATAGCTCTCTTTACTCTTCTTGTAATTTCCTCATCTGGTAAGCCTAAATTTCTTGGTCCAAACTCTATATCTTTTTCTATCGTTTCCTCAAATAATTGGTATTCTGGGTATTGAAATACCAATCCAACTTTTTTTCTTATATCAGTGAGCTTTACCCCTTGCTTTGTTATATCTTCTCCATCAACTATTATTTTTCCTGATGTAGGTTTAAGTAATCCATTCATATGCTGAATTAGTGTTGATTTTCCTGATCCTGTATGCCCTATAAGAGCAATAAATTCACCTTCATTAATTTCTAAATTAACATTATTTAAAGCCACTTTCTCAAAAGGCGACTTCGGCATATATATATGCACTAAATTTTCTATCTTAATTGACATAACGCATTCACCATCTCATCTACATTTAAAATATTTGTATCAATATTTATACCACTATTTTTTAATTCATAACATAATTCAGTAACTTGAGGAACATCTAATCCTATTTCCTTCATTTTTTTTACATTTGAAAATACTTCTCTTGGATTACCTTCTAGAATTATTTTTCCATCATCCATAACTATAACCCTATCTGCTTGTGCCGCTTCGTCCATATAATGAGTTATAAGGACTATAGTTATACCATATCTTTCATTTATATCTTTTATATTACTTAGTACTTCTTTTCTTCCAGAAGGATCTAGCATAGCCGTAGGTTCATCAAATATTATACATTCTGGTTTCATAGCCAAAATTCCTGCTATTGCTATTCTTTGTTTTTGTCCTCCTGAAAGCAAATGTGGTGCATGTCTTCTATATTCATACATACCAACTTTTTTTAAGCTTTCATCTACTCTTCTTTTTATTTCTTCTGGATCAACGCCTAGATTTTCTGGACCAAAAGCAACATCTTCTTCAACTATAGTTGCTACTAATTGATTATCTGGATTTTGAAATACCATTCCAGCCTTTGCTCTAATTCGCCATAGGTTTTCAGAATTAGAAGTATCTAAATTGTCTACTATAACAGTTCCTTCTGATGGAAGCAATAATGCATTCATATGTTTAGCTATAGTAGATTTTCCAGAACCATTATGCCCTAAAACAACTAAAAATTCACCCTTCTTAACTTCAAAAGTTACACCATTAACAGCATATCTTTCTTCTTCTCCTTCATGTGATCTATATTTAAAAGATACATTATTACATTTAATCATTGTTTCTTCCATATATAGCCCTCCTCTTATTACTTATCCTACAATCTTAAATATTGTATAAAAATTCATATGTGTATATACATTAACATAAGAATATTATAATATACATTTAGTTAATTACAATTATTTTAATAATAAATTTATAATTTCTTATACAATATTTAAATTTATAATGTAAAATGGGGATTAAGTCACTAACTTAATCCCCTCAATATTACACTAATTCAAGTATAACAACTTCTGCTGCGTCCCCTCTTCTTGGGCCCTTTTTGTACATTCTAGTGTATCCACCATTTCTTTCAGCGTACTTTGGAGCAACATTGTCAAATAGGTTTTGAACTACTTCTTCTTCATTCACAAAAGCTAAAACTTGTCTTCTAGCGTGAAGATCACCTCTTTTTGCTAAAGTAATCATCTTTTCAGCTAATTTTCTAGTTTCTTTTGCTCTTGTTTCAGTTGTTTCTATTTTACCATGCTTTAAAAAGCTTGTAACAAGGCTTCTTAGCATAGCTCTTCTTTGGTCAGTAGGACGACCTAATTTACGATAACCTGCCATGTGGATTTACCTCCTTACTCATCGTTTAGTCTTAATCCTAAGCCTAATTCCTTAAGCTTTCTTTCGACTTCCTCTAAAGATTTCTTTCCTAGATTTCTTACCTTCATCATATCATCCATTGACTTTCCAGCAAGCTCTTGAACTGTATTTATACCAGCTCTCTTTAAGCAGTTATATGATCTAACTGATAAATCCAACTCTTCTACAGTCATTTCTAGTACTTTCTCTTTTTATCTTCTTCTTTTTCTATCATAATCTCTACATCATTAGTACTATCTCCTAATGACATAAATAGTTTGAAATGTTCTATAAGAATTTTTGCAGATAAGCTTATAGCTTCATCTATTTTTATAGTTCCATTAGTCCAGATTTCTAAAGTTAATTTATCGTAGTCTGTAATTTGACCAACTCTTGTATTTTCAACAGTAAAATTAACTCTCTTTACTGGTGTATAAATTGAATCTACAGCAATAGCTGATATTGGAAGATCTTCACTCTTATTTTTATTTTGAGTAACATATCCTCTTCCTCTATTAACTGTAATCTCCATATATAACTTACCATTATCATCTAATGTTGCAATATGAAGATCTTTGCTAACAACTTCAACATCTCCATCAGTTTTAATATCTGCACCTGTAACTTCTCCAGGTCCTTGAGCATCTATATATATCGTCTTTGGACCTTCACCATTCATAATTAATGCTAAAGATTTGATGTTTAATATAATTTCTGTAACATCTTCTTTAACACCTTGTACAGTTGAAAATTCATGTAGTACTCCATCTATCTTTACGGAAGTTGGAGCTGCACCTGGTAGTGATGATAATAATATTCTTCTTAGAGCATTTCCAAGCGTTATACCATATCCTCTTTCTAACGGTTCAACTACATATTTACCATAAGTACCATTTTCATTTGCTTCTATACATTCTATTATTGGCTTTTCTATTTCTAACATGCACAAACCCTCCTTATATTTTAAATGGCAACATTATTCTGAGGGCAACTGCTTATATATTTGTATTGTAAGAATAATCTTAACAATACAAATACTAAACTATTACTTGCTGTATAACTCAACGATAAGAGTTTCATTAACAGGAACGTCAATGTCTTCTCTTGATGGTTCAGCAACTATTTTACCTGAATAATTTTCAACATTTGCTTCTAACCATTTTGGTAATGTCTTTGGATTTTCAATAAATGTCTTGAATTTTTCAGTTCCTCTACTCTTTTCTGTAACTAAAATTTCATCGTTAACAGAAACTTTGTATGAAGGAATATCAACTTTCTTACCATTTACTAAGAAATGTCCATGAGTAACTAATTGTCTAGCTTCAGCTCTAGATGCACCATAACCTAATCTATAAACAACGTTATCTAATCTCATTTCTAATAACTTAAGTAAGTTTTCACCAGTGATACCTTTCATATGATCAGCCTTTTCATAATAAGTTCTGAATTGGCTTTCTAATACTCCGTATATTCTTCTAGCTTTTTGCTTTTCTCTTAATTGTACGCCGTAGTTAGATAATTTTTTCTTAGCTGCTCCATGTTGTCCTGGTGCATAACTTCTTCTAACAAAAGCACATTTATCTGTATAACATCTATCCCCTTTAAGGAATAACTTCATACCTTCTCTTCTACATAATCTACATGTAGCTCCAGTATATCTTGCCATTAATTACACCTCCTATATGAATACTAGACTCTTCTTCTCTTTGGTGGTCTACATCCGTTGTGTGGAATTGGAGTAACATCTTTAATTAAAGTTACTTCTAATCCCGCTGCTTGTAAAGATCTTATAGCTGCTTCTCTTCCAGCACCTGGTCCCTTTACATACACTTCTATACTTTTTAATCCGTGTTCCATAGCTGCTTTAGCTGCTGTTTCTGCTGCCATTTGAGCTGCGAATGGAGTACTCTTTCTTGATCCTCTGAAGCCTAAAGCTCCCGCACTTGACCATGATAAAGCATTTCCTACTGCATCAGTTAAAGTAACTATTGAGTTATTGAAAGTTGATTTGATGTGTGCAGCACCATGCTCAACGTTCTTTCTTTCTTTTCTTCTTCTAGTCTTTTTAACTTTTTGAGCCATCGAATTCCCTCCTCACTACTTCTTCTTATTTGCGATAGTTTTCTTTGGACCTTTTCTAGTTCTAGCATTAGTCTTAGTTTTTTGTCCTCTAACTGGAAGACCTTTTCTATGTCTAATTCCTCTATAACATCCAATTTCTACTAATCTTTTAATATTTAATGCAACTTCTCTTCTTAAGTCACCTTCAATTGTTAAAGTCTTTACGTATTCTCTGATTTTTGTTACTTCCTCTTCAGTAAGATCCTTAACTCTTGTATCAGGATTAACTCCTGTTTCTGCTAAAATCTTATGTGAAGTAGAAAGTCCTATACCATATATATATGTTAGACCTATTTCAACTCTTTTTTCTCTTGGTAGGTCTACTCCTGAAATTCTTGCCATTAAAACTTACACCTCCTGATATTGAAATGCATACAACTTTAATTATATGTGTGTATTTATATAATAAAATTATAGGTCAGTAGAGAATTACTCTACTGTCAGCCGCACCTAAAATTTATCTACTTAATTAAATGCCTATATAATCATATTTGACTTTAAGTTAAAAGTCAATAAATTTTACATAGTAAAATAATACTTTTTTGCCTATACTTTTATTGTATTAGCCTTGTTTTTGCTTGTGCTTAGGATTTTCACAGATAACCATTACTTTTCCTTTTCTTCTTATAATCTTGCACTTTTCGCAAATAGGCTTAACTGATGGTCTTACTTTCATCGCTAACCCTCCTTGTAATACTTCGTGGTAGTTTTTCCACTGTTATTTAGCTCTCCATGTAATTCTACCTCTTGTTAAATCATATGGAGAAAGTTCTATAGTAACCTTATCTCCTGGTAGAATTCTTATGAAGTTCATTCTTAATTTTCCTGATATATGTGCTAGAATCTTGTGACCACTCTCTAGTTCAACTTGGAACATAGCATTTGGTAGAGATTCTAGTACTGTACCTTGCATTTCTATTACATCATCTTTTGACATAAGGTAATCAACCCTCCTTAACAATGCCTTTAAGTTTTAGAAATTTTTTTATTTTTAAATCAGTACCTCTATCCTTTGATATGATAGATTCTTTAATCTCATCATCTACATCATCTAAAACATCTATATGCTTTAAACTCTTCTTTTTAGGCATCTGAACTGTTTTAGTGCTCCCATTACTAAGAATTACATAATTATCACTTAAATGCCCTATTACAACATATAAATGATTTTTATCTCTTCCTGTTTTTGAAAGAACCACCTTCCCAATTAAGTCATTGTTTTGCAAACTTTTCACCTCGATGATTACCTTAGCCATAAATCTACAAGCCACCTTTTGGTATCATGCGAATTTATAACTAAGCAACACTTATTTAATTAGTGTTAATATTTCGGGTCCATCTGGTAAAATTACAATAGTATTTTCGTAGTGTGCAGATAGACTTCCATCACTAGTTACTACAGTCCAGTCATTACTTAATGTTTTAACCCTATAATTACCTATGTTAACCATAGGTTCAATAGCTAAAGTCATTCCTTTAACCAATTTTGGTCCCTTACCAGACTTACCAAAGTTAGGAACCTCTGGATCTTCGTGTACAACTCTACCTATACCGTGTCCTACGAAATCTCTTACTACAGAGAAACCTGAAGCTTCTACGTAGCATTGTATTTCATGTGATATATCAGTAAGTCTATTACCAATTTTAGCATATTCTATGCCCTTAAAGAAACTTTCTTCAGTTACTTTAATTAATTTCTTAGCTTCTTCGCTTACATTTCCTACTGCAAGTGTTCTTGCTGCATCTCCATGAAAGCCATTAAGATAAGCCCCACAGTCTATACTAATTATATCTCCATCTTTTAATACATAACCTCCTGGGATCCCATGAACTACTTGCTCGTTAACAGATATACATAGTGAAGCCGGAAAACCATATAAGCCTTTAAATGATGGCTTTGCTCCATGCTTAGTTATAAATTCTTCTGCTATCCTGTCTATTTCAGCAGTAGTTATTCCTGGTCTTACTTTTTCCTCAACTAGTAGTAATGTTTCTGCTACTAATTTACCTGCTTCTCTCATTAGGTCAATTTCCTTGTTGTTTTTAATGATTATCATTATTCAACACTCCCTAATATATTACAGATACCTTCAAATACTTCGTTAATAGCTTTTGTTCCTTCTACAATTGAAAGTAAGTTTCTTTCTTTATAAAAATCAATCAGTGGTTGCGTTTGTCTCTCATACACATCAAGTCTTTCAGATACAGTTTCTTCTGTATCATCTTTTCTTTGGATTATATCACTTCCACAAACATCACATTTTCCTGCAACTGTTGGTGGATTAAATTTTATATGATAGCTAGCTCCACATGATGGACACACTCTTCTACCTGTCATTCTTTCTAATATAAATCCAGTAGGTACTTCAATTAGTAACGCTGTATCAAGATTTTCATTTCTTAATGAAAGAAATTCTTGAAGTGCTTCTGCTTGATTAACTGTCCTTGGAAACCCGTCTAATAAGTATCCATTCTTACAATCATCTTGTTGCAGCCTATCTTTTACCATGTTAATAGTAACTTCATCTGGTACTAACTGTCCTTTATCGATGTGCTTCTTAGCTTCTATTCCTAACGGAGTGTTTTCAGAAATATTTTTTCTGAATATATCTCCTGTTGAAATATGTGGTATTGAGTATCTATTACTAATTGATTTTGCCTGTGTTCCCTTTCCTGCTCCAGGAGGACCTAATAATACTATCTTCACGGGCATCATCTCCATTATTAATCTATTTTAAGAATCCTTGATAATGTCTCATTACTAATTGTGAATCTAATTGTCTTGAAAAATCAAGCCCAACCCCAACCATAATTAATAATGATGTACCACCAAATTGAATTCCTTGTAACTGTGTATTTGAAATAACAATTGGTAATATTGCTAGTATTGCAGCAAATAATCCTCCAACTAGTGATACTTTAGTAAGTACCTTTTCAAAATACTTTTCAGTTGCATCTCCCGGTCTTATTCCTGGTACAAATCCTGCTGACTTATGAAGATTTTCTGCCATTTCATCAGGTTTAAATGTGATTTGTGTATAGAACCAAGTAAAGAATATAGTTAATATTGAATAAACAACTGGATACATCCAAGTTTTTTCATTAAATATACTATATTTATTGCTTGTTATCCATACTGCCCAATCATGACCTGGGAAAAATTCTGCAATGGTTCTAGGAAACATCATAACTGACATAGCAAATATTATTGCTATAACAGCTGATCCAATTATACTTAAAGGTATGTGAGTACTTTGCCCTCTCATAACTTTGTTTCCAACAGCTTTACCAGCATATTGAACTGGAATTCTTCTTTCTGCTAATGAGAAGAATATTACGATTCCTAATAATACAATTGCAAAAACTACAAATAGTAAAATTTCAATTATAGTAATTTTTCCTTGATCCTTTAATGTAAATAATGACATTAAAGTGATAGGTAACTGAGATACTATATTCACGAATATTAATATGGATATACCATTTCCAAAACCTTTAGCTGTGATTTGATCACCTAACCACATACAGAATGTTGAACCTGCAACTAGTGCTATTAATACAACTATTACAGAAGTAAACTGCATTCCAGCTGTTGCACCTTTTGCGGCAACCATACTATATGTTCCAAAAGCAAGAATAAATCCTATAAATATAGATAATATTCTCGTTATCTTTTGTATCTTCTTTCTTCCTTCTTCACCCTCTTTAGAAAGTTGTTCTAAAGATGGTATCGCTATAGTCAATAATTGAACTATAATCGAAGCGTTAATGTATGGCGTTACACTTAAAGCAAATATACTAAATTGTCTAAATGCTCCACCAGATAATAAATCGTAGAAACCAAATATAGTTCCGCTACTAGCTAAATCTTTTAGAACATCAGTGCTAATTCCAGGAACAGGAATATGCGTTCCTATCCTGAAAATTGCAATTA
The DNA here is from genome assembly GCF_000401215.1 of Clostridium sartagoforme AAU1. Classification (GTDB taxonomy): domain Bacteria; phylum Bacillota; class Clostridia; order Clostridiales; family Clostridiaceae; genus Clostridium; species Clostridium sartagoforme. The sequence goes on from NZ_ASRV01000021.1 coordinate 11,056, forward strand.
AACATATAGTCCATAAAAATCTCTTTTTTAATTCGGGAACCTTCCAGGCATTACGTAGGGTTGATAGCATACTAAATCACCTCAACTTTTCCTCCAGCTGCTTCTATCTTCTCAGCCGCTGATTTTGAGAACTTACATCCTTTAACAGTTAGGCTCTTCTCTAATGTCCCATTTCCTAAAATCTTAACTCCGTCTTTTACCTTACTTATTACTCTTCTTTCAAGTAAAACTTCTGGTGTTATTTCTGTTCCATTTTCAAATATATTTAATCTATCAACGTTAATACTAACATATTGCTTAGCAAATATATTTGTGAATCCTCTCTTAGGAAGTCTTCTGTATAATGGCATTTGACCGCCTTCAAATCCTGGTCTTACTCCGCCGCCTGATCTAGCATTTTGGCCTTTTTCACCTTTTCCGGCATTTCTACCTAAACCTGAACCAGTACCTCTACCAACTCTCTTTGGAGCTTTTTTACTTCCTTCTGCTGGTTTTAATTCATGAAGTTTCATTACTCAATGCACCTCCTCTTATTAAACTTCTTCTACTTTTAGTAGGTAGTCAACTTTGTTGATCATTCCTCTGATTTGAGGAGTTTCTTCATGTTCTACTGTCTTACCGATCTTCTTAAGTCCAAGGGCATGTGCAGTAGCAATATGGTCTTTTTTTCTTCCAATTAAACTCTTTACTAGAGTAACTTTAATCTTTGCCATTGCTTTTCCCTCCTAACCTAAAATTTCTTCTACAGTTTTGCCTCTTAATTTAGCTATATCTTCAGCTGTTCTTAAGTTTGCTAAACCGTTGATTGTAGCACTTACCATGTTTTTAGGATTGTTTGAACCTAATGACTTAGCTCTAACATCCTTTAATCCTGCTAATTCTAATACAGATCTTGCTGGACCTCCAGCGATAACTCCTGTACCTTCCTTAGCTGGCATTATAAGAACTTTTCCAGTTCCGAACTTTCCATATATTTGATGAGGAACAGTTGTTCCAACTATTGCAACACTTACTAAGTTTTTCTTAGCATCTTCTATTCCTTTTTTAATTGCTTCTGGGATTTCTATTGACTTACCCATTCCAACGCCTACGTGTCCGTTTTCGTCACCTACAACTACTAAAGCGCTGAATCTGAAGTTTCTACCACCCTTAACAACCTTAGTTACTCTGTTTATGTTAACAACCTTTTCCTTAAGGTCTAGTGTGCTAGGATCGATTCTCATGTATTTCCCTCCTTGTTTATTAGAATTTTAAGCCTGCTTCTCTAGCAGCTTCAGCTAAAGTTTGAACTCTTCCGTGATATACGTATCCACCTCTATCGAATACAACTTCTGAAATTCCCTTTTCTAAAGCTTTCTTAGCTATTAATTCACCAACCAACTTAGCTGCTTCTTTATTTCCGCCTACTTTAACATCTACTGCTTTATCTAAGCTTGAAGCTGCAACTAAAGTTACTGAATTAACATCATCTATAATTTGAGCATATATATTTTTTTCACTTCTATATACTGAAAGTCTTGGTCTTTCAGGAGTACCAGAAATTTTCTTACGTACTCTTAGGTGACGTCTTTCTCTACTAGCTTTTCTGTCTACCTTCTTGAACATAAAGGTTTCACTCCTTTCTATTATTTCTTACCAGTTTTACCTTCTTTACGTCTGATTACTTCGTTATCATACTTAATTCCCTTACCCTTATATGGTTCAGGCTTTCTCCATGATCTTATATCAGCCGCAGCTGCTCCAACCTTTTCCTTATCGATTCCCTTAACAACAACTTTTGTTGCAGCTGGAGTTTCGAAAGTTACACCTTCGATTGGTTCTATTTCAACTGGATGTGAATATCCTAAGTTCATTACAAGCTTCTTGCCTTGTAATTGAGCTCTATAACCAACACCTATTAATTCTAAGTTCTTTTCAAATCCTTTTTCAACTCCGATTATCATGTTGTTGATTAATGCTCTAGTTAAACCATGAAGAGCTCTGTGCTCTTTTTGATCGCTAGGTCTAGTTACAACAACTTGGTTGTTTTCAACTGCTATATTCATGTCTTTATTCATAGCTTTAACAAGTTCGCCCTTTGGACCCTTAACTGAAACAACATTTTCCGCTGTAACAGCTACAGTTACGCCTGCAGGTATAGCTATAGGTAATCTACCTACTCTTGACATAATCGCACCTCCTGTTTTACTTGTTCTGATATATGTTAATTTACTTACTTTCTACCTTGGATATTACCAAACGTAGCAAACTACTTCTCCGCCTAATCCAGCTTTTCTTGCTTCTCTATCAACTAATAAACCTGATGAAGTTGATATTATAGCGATACCTAGTCCGCTTAATACCTTTGGAATTTCGTCTTTCTTGCAGTAAACTCTTAGTCCTGGTTTAGATATTCTCTTTATACCAGTTATAACTCTTTCTTTATCTGCGCCATACTTAAGAGATATTCTTAACATTGGAACAACACCATCGTTATATTCCTCTAATTCTTTAATATATCCCTCTTGTAATAATATATTTGCAACAGCCTTCTTCATATTTGATGAAGGAACTTCTACTACTTCATGTCTTACAGCATTTGCATTTCTAATACGTGTTAGCAAATCTGCGATAGGATCTGTCATAACCATTTAATGTGCCTCCTTTCACTACATCAGTTTTTTACCAACTTGCTTTCTTACAACCAGGGATTTGACCCTTGTAAGCAAGTTCTCTAAAACATATACGGCAAATACCAAACTTCTTTAATACTGAATGTGGTCTTCCACATATTCTGCATCTTGTATAAGCTCTTGTTTTATATTTAGGTTCTTTTTTCCACTTTTCAATAATAGCTTTACGTGCCACGGTTTTCCCTCCTTATTATTGAGCAAATGGCATACCAAGGAATCTTAATAATTCTCTTGCTTCTTCGTCAGTGTTAGCTGATGTAACGAAGATGATATCCATTCCTCTAACCTTATCGATTTTATCGTATTCAATTTCTGGGAATATTAATTGCTCTTTTACTCCTAGTGAGTAGTTTCCTCTACCATCAAAGGCTTTGCTTGAAACTCCTCTGAAATCTCTAACTCTTGGAAGAGCAATAGCCATTAATTTATCAGCAAATTCATACATCTTTGCTTTTCTTAATGTAACCTTACATCCTAAAGCCATATTTTCTCTTATTTTAAAGTTAGCAACTGATTTCTTTGCTCTAGTTAAGATTGGCTTTTGACCTGCAATTATTGTTAAATCATTCATTGCAGCTTCTAATATTTTTTGATTGTCCTTAGCTTCTCCAACTCCCATGTTGATAACTATCTTTTCAAGCTTTGGAACTTCCATTATATTTTTATATCCGAACTTTTCAATCATAGCTGGAATTACTTCTTTTTGATACTTTTCTTGAAGTCTTGTTGTCATAATTAGTACCTCCTTTCAGATTCTAGAATGTTTCTCCACACTTCTTACAAACTCTAACCTTAGTACCGTCTTCTAAGATTTTATTGCTTACTCTTGTAGCATTTTTGCACTTTGTGCAGTATAACATAACTTTTGAGCTGTATATAGCTCCTTCTCTTTCTATGATTCCACCTTGAGCATTAGCTCTAGTTGGCTTTTGGTGCTTTTTAACTATATTAACTCCTTGAACAATAACTTTGCCTGTCTTAGGATATACTTTTAAAACTTCACCAGTTTTTCCTTTGTCTTTACCTGAAACAACTACAACTTTGTCGTTCTTTCTAACATGTACCTTCAAATGAGACACCTCCTCTATTATAGAACTTCAGGTGCTAATGATAAAATCTTGTTAAATTCGTTATCTCTTAGCTCCCTAGCAACTGGTCCGAAGATACGAGTTCCTCTTGGTTGCTTATCATCCTTTATAATAACAGCTGCATTTTCATCAAACTTTATATATGAACCATCAGCTCTTCTTAATCCTCTAACTGATCTAACTATAACAGCTTTTACAACGTCTCCTTTTTTAACAACTCCGCCTGGTGTTGCACTTTTAACGCTAGCAACTATTACATCTCCAATGTTACCGAACTTTCTTTTTGATCCGCCTAAAACTCTTATGCACATGATTTCTTTTGCACCTGAGTTATCTGCTACCTTTAATAAGGTTTGTTGTTGTATCATTGAATTACCCTCCTTTCAGTCTTAAAGCCTATTTAGCCTTTTCAACTATTTCAACAAGTCTCCATCTCTTATCCTTAGATAATGGTCTAGTTTCCATAATTAAAACTCTATCATTAATTTTAGCTTCATTGTTTTCATCATGAGCCTTAAACTTAGTTGTTCTATTAACAGTTTTTCCATATAGTGGATGTCTAACCTTAGTTTCAACAGCGACAACTATTGTCTTATCCATTTTATCTGAAACAACTCTACCTATTTTTTTCTTTCTTAATCCTCTTTCCATTAAGAGTTACCTCCTTTCAGATTTACTGCTCGAAAGCCCTGATCTCTTCTTCTCTTATGATGGTTTTGATTTGGGCTATAGATTTTTTTACTTCTCTTATTCTCATAGGATTTTCTAATTGACCTGTAGCTAATTGAAATCTTAAGTTGAATAATTCAGCCTTAAGGTCATTTAATTTAACCTTTAAATCTTGAGGATTATTTGCTCTTAATTCTTTTAATTCTCTAGCCTTCATTATTCTTCACCACCCATTTCCTCAAAATCTCTTCTTGTAACGAATTTACACTTTACAGGAAGCTTGTGTGATGCAAGTCTCATAGCTTCTCTTGCAACTTCTTCATTAACTCCTGATAACTCGAATAAAACTCTACCAGGTTTAACTACTGCTACCCAATATTCTGGTGAACCTTTACCTGAACCCATTCTTGTTTCAGCTGGTTTTTCAGTTACTGGCTTATCTGGGAAAATCTTTATCCAAAGTTTTCCTCCTCTTCTGATATATCTGTTTATAGCAATTCTGGCAGATTCTATTTGATTACTAGTTATCCAACCACAATTTGTAGCTTGAATACCAAAATCTCCATATGCAAGGAAATTACCTCTTGTAGCTTTTCCTTTCATTCTACCACGTTGTACCTTACGATGCTTAACTCTCTTAGGCATTAACATGACTAATTCCTCCTTTCTTACGCGTTAACTTCTTCCTTCTTTTCAACTTTTTTAGTTGGAAGAACTTCTCCATTATAAACCCAAACTTTTACACCGATCTTTCCGTAAGTTGTATCAGCTTCTGCAAATCCATAATCGATATCTGCTCTTAAAGTTTGTAGTGGAATTGTTCCTTCATGATATTGTTCAGTTCTTGCTATTTCAGCACCACCTAATCTACCTGAGCAAGCTGTCTTAACACCTTTAGCTCCAAGTCTCATAGCTCTTTGAATGCTTTGTTTCATAGCTCTTCTGAAAGATACTCTTTTTTCTAATTGTGCAGCAATATTTTCTGCCATTAATTGAGCATCAGCTTCAGCATTTTTAACTTCCACTATATTAATTAATAAATTTTTATTATTAACTAAGTTCGCTAATTTAGCTTTTAAAGCTTCTATTCCTGCTCCACCTTTTCCGATGATAACACCTGGTTTAGCAGTATATATATTTAACTTAACTCTCTTAGCAGCTCTTTCAATTTCAATCTTTGAAATACCAGCTGAGAAAAGTTCTTTCTTTACGAATTCTCTGATTTTGTTATCTTCTATTAGATTGTCTGCAAAATTCTTCTTTGAAGCATACCATTTAGCATCCCAATCTTTGATAACTCCTACTCTAAGTCCGTGAGGATGTACTTTTTGACCCACTTGATTTCCCTCCTTCTTTCTAAGCTCTTTCTTTAACTACAAGTGTAATGTTACTTGTTCTTTTGTTAATTCTAAATGCTTTTCCGTGATCCATTGGTCTAAATCTCTTTAGTGTTGGACCTGCACCAACGAATGCTTCTGCTACATATAATCTTTCTACGTCCATCTCATGATTATTTTCTGCATTAGCAACAGCTGATTTTAAAACTTTGTTTATTGCAACAGCTGCATCTTTTGGAGTATATTGTAAAATAGCGAAAGCCTCTTGAATATTTTTTCCTCTTATTAAATCAAGAACTACTCCTACTTTTGTTGGAGACATTCTAACATATTTAGCTATAGCTCTAGCTTCCATTTATGTTCCTCCTTTCCGGGATTACTTTCTTTTTCTTGCTGCTTTTTCGTCATAATCGTGTCCTCTGTAAGTTCTTGTTAAAGCGAACTCACCAAGCTTATGTCCTACCATGTCTTCACTTATGAAAACTGGAACATGCTTTCTTCCATCGTGAACAGCAATTGTATGACCGATCATTTGTGGGAATATTGTTGAACTTCTTGACCAAGTTTTAACAACCTTCTTATCTCCACTAACATTCATTTCCTCAATTTTCTTTAAAAGTCCTTCATGTACAAAAGGTCCTTTTTTTGTTGATCTACTCACTATAATTTGCCTCCCTTCATAATCTCTAGGCTGACAAGCCATGAAGAGAAATTTTTATTCTCTTCATGCTACTTATCGTTTCTTCTCTTTATTATGAATCTGTCAGAATACTTCTTATTCTTTCTTGTCTTGTATCCAAGTGCTGGTTTACCCCATGGAGTAACTGGACTCGGTCTACCAATTGGTGATCTACCTTCTCCACCACCGTGAGGGTGATCGCAAGGGTTCATTACAGAACCTCTAACTGTAGGTCTCCATCCCATATGTCTCTTTCTACCTGCTTTACCGATATTTATTATATCGTTAGTAGCATTTGATACAGTTCCGATTGTAGCTCTACATTCTATTCTTACATATCTCATTTCGCCTGAAGGTAATCTTAGCGTTGCATAATTTCCTTCTTTAGCCATTAATTGAGCTGTAGTACCAGCTGATCTTACCATTTGAGCACCTTTACCGATTTGTAATTCTACATTATGAACAAAAGTACCTACTGGTATGTTCTTTAATGGAAGAGCGTTTCCTGCTTTAATATCAGCATCTGGACCTGAAACTATAACATCTCCAACCTTTAATCCAACTGGAGCTATTATATATCTCTTATCACCATCAGCATATACAACTAATGCAATGTACGCTGTTCTATTTGGATCGTATTCTATTGTAGCAACCTTTGCTGGAACACCATCCTTATTTCTCTTGAAATCTATTATTCTATATTTTCTCTTAGCTCCACCACCGTGGTGTCTAACAGTTATTTTACCTTGAGCATTTCTACCACCAGTTTTGCTTAGTGAAACGACAAGTGATTTTTCTGGTGTACTTGTTGTAACTTCTTCAAAAGTAGCCATTGTCATTTCTCTTCTTGATGGGGTAGTTGGTCTAAACTTTTTAACTGCCATGTAAATTCCCTCCTTACTTTAAGCTTCTCTGGTATTTAAATACCAATAATACGCTTTATTCGCGTTATTGCATTCCTTCAAAGAATTCAATGTTCTTGCTGTCTTCTGTTAAAGTGATAACAGCTTTCTTGAAGTCTGCTCTCTTTCCTACATGTACGCCCATTCTCTTTGTTTTTCCCATAGTTCTTATTGTTTGAACTTTTTCAACCTTAACGCCGAAGATTTCTTCTACAGCCTTTTTAATTTGAACTTTGTTTGCATTAATTTGAACTATGAAAGTGTACTTTTTGTCTGCCATAGCAGTCATACTTTTTTCAGTGATAACAGGCTTTCTTATTATATCGTAGCTTGTCATTATGCGTACACCTCCTCGATTTTTGATACAGCATCCTTAGTTATGATTAATTTCTCAAACTTTAATAAATCATAAACATTGATGTTGTTAACTGGCATAATTTGTACGTCAGCAATATTTCTAGCTGATTTGTAAAGTACTTCATTAGCTTCTCCAGTTACTATTAAAGTTTTCTTAGCATCAAATGCTTTTAAAACCTCAACCATTTTCTTAGTCTTTGGAGCTTCGAATGCTAATGTTTCAAGTACTACCATTTGTCCGTCTTGAACTTTACTAGTTAAAGCAGACTTCATAGCTACTCTTCTCATGCTCTTTGGTACTGACATTCTATAATCTCTTGGCTTTGGTGCGAACACTATACCACCCTTGATCCATTGTGGTGCTCTAATAGAACCTTGTCTTGCTCTACCAGTTCCCTTTTGTCTCCAAGGCTTGATTCCGCCTCCTCTAACCTCAGCTCTTGTCTTAGCTGATTGAGTTCCTTGTCTCTTGTTTGCTAATAAAGCAACTACAACTTGATGCATAGCATCAGTGTTAACTTCAACTCCGAACACATTATCGTTTAATTGGATATCTCCAACTTGTTTTCCTTCTTGATTAAATAATCCTACTGTAGGCATCCTGTTTCCTCCTTTCTACAGAAATTAAGCTTTAACTGCATTTCTTATTACTACTGTACCTTTATTAGGTCCTGGGATACCACCCTTGATTAGTATTAAGTTCTTTTCAGCTATAATCTTAACTACTTCTAAGTTTAATACTGTTGTGTTAACAGCTCCCATATGCCCTGGCATATTCTTGTTTTTGAAAGTTCTTGATGGATCTGATGAAGCTCCCATAGAACCTACTGCTCTGTGGAATTTAGAACCGTGAGTCATTGGTCCTCTGTTAGCATTCCATCTCTTGATAACCCCTTGGAATCCCTTTCCTTTAGAAACTCCAGATACATCAACTTTTTCTCCAACTTCAAACAAATCAGCCTTTATTTCTTGACCAACTTCATAAGCTGAGCAGTCTTCTAATCTTAATTCTCTTAACTTTCTCTTTAATGAAACTCCCGCTTTAGCATAGTGACCTTTTTTTGGCTTGTTAACTAACTTTTCTCTAACATCTCCAAAACCTACTTGTATTGCTTCATAACCATCTTTTTCGATAGTTTTCTTTTGAACAACAACACATGGGCCAGCTTCTACTACTGTTACAGGAACAACTTTTCCATTTTCATCGAAAATTTGAGTCATCCCAATTTTCTTTCCTAATATAGCTTTTTTCATGTATTTACACCTCCTAAACGTATCAGCGGATTGTTTAACAATCTTAACCGTTCAAACTGTTTATTTAATAAGTATTAACTATAGCTTTATTTCGATATCAACACCTGCTGGTAAGTTTAATCTCATTAATGCATCAACTGTCTTTGGTGATGGATTAACTATATCGATTAATCTTTTGTGTGTTCTGATTTCGAATTGCTCTCTTGAATCTTTGTACTTGTGAACAGCTCTTAATATAGTAACAACATCTTTTTCAGTTGGTAGCGGAACTGGTCCTGCAACTTTAGCTCCTGTTGACTTTGCTGTTTCAACAATTTTTTCAGCTGATTGATCTAATATATTGTGATCAAAAGCCTTTAATCTGATTCTTATTTTTTGTTTTGACATCTTGGTTTCCCTCCTTTTCATGTACGCTTTACTTCTAACGCACAACAGCGGATGTTCTATAAACTGCTCCACGTGTTTCATACTTAATCACACAGTTTTACAAAACCCCTGTCGTTGGATTCTAGATCCTAACATACTCATCAAGAATTAACCCGGAAGTCCGGCAACCTCCTGACTCATCGCTGTTTGCTATACAACTTCTTTATTATACTATGTTTACATAGCCTTTTCAAGAGTTTTTTGGCCTTTTTTGATAAAATTTAAAGCATGTTTTATTATTATATCGAAAATATTATTTCCTTTGCTAATATATTTTATATTGCTTTTATTAAATTATCAACAACTTTTTTTTTGTAATATTTGCCTCATTATTATTATTAACTTATTATAATATATTAATCATTTACAATAAATAATTATTAAACAAAAAAACAGAGAGCAAAGGCGTCCCCTTACTCTCTTAATGTGATCACATTCAATTTATATTACTTAATTTATATTATTTTTATTACTATTCTATTATG
>NZ_ASRV01000022.1 GCF_000401215.1 Clostridium sartagoforme AAU1
GTTTACGTGTGGTTTGCTTCTTTCGAATTTTTGCTTTGCCATTGTAAAATCCTCCTTTATGGAAATTAATTATATTAACCTTCTTAGTTATTATATCTAATTTATCTTTAATTTTCTAGGTCTATATAAATTTTCACTCTTATAATTTATAATAATAAAAATTCATATTATGTAATGCTACTCATAACTAAATTATGAGCAACATTACTAAATTTTATAACTAAAGTGAATTAATTTCTTTCACTTTTAATTTTTTCTTGAACACTCTTTGGAACTTCTTCGAAGTGATCGAATACCATTGAATAAACACCTCTACCTTGAGTTCTTGATCTTAAAGTAGTTGCATATCCAAACATTTCTGAAAGTGGAACCATAGCTCTTATTATTTGAGCTCCGTTTATAGCTTCCATTCCTTCAATTCTTCCTCTTCTTGAGTTAAGATCTCCCATTACATCTCCCATGTATTCTTCTGGTACTGTAACTTCAACCTTTTCCATTGGCTCAAGTAAAACTGGATCTGCTTTTGCCATTGCATTCTTAAATGCCATAGAACCAGCAATTTTAAATGCCATTTCAGATGAGTCAACTTCGTGGTATGAACCGTGAACTAATTTAACCTTAAAGTTTATAGTTTCATAACCAGCTACAACCCCACTCTTAGCAGCTTCTTGAATACCATTATCTATTGCAGGAATATATTCTCTTGGAACAGCTCCTCCTACTATAGCATTTTCAAATACGTATTCTCCTTCAGTAGGTTCCATTTCGATCACACAATGACCGTATTGTCCCTTACCACCAGATTGCTTAGCATATTTAGCTTCTGCTTTAACAGGTTTTCTAATAGTTTCTTTATATGCAACTTGAGGTGCTCCAACATTACATTCAACTTTGAATTCTCTAGTTAATCTATCAACTATGATTTCTAAGTGAAGTTCTCCCATACCTGCAATAATTGTTTGACCAGTTTCTTGATCAGTATGAGTCTTGAATGTAGGATCTTCTTCAGCTAACTTAGCCAATGCTAAGCCCATCTTTTCTTGACCAGCTTTTGTCTTTGGCTCTATAGCTACAGATATAACTGGTTCTGGGAATTCCATAGATTCTAATATTATTGGATCATTTTCTACACAAAGAGTATCTCCTGTTGTAGTATTCTTTAATCCTATAACAGCTCCTAATTCACCTGCTTCTAATGCTTCAACTTCTTCTCTTGAATTAGCATGCATCTTAACAAGTCTTCCTATTCTTTCTTTTTTGCCCTTTGTTGAGTTTAACACGTATGTTCCACTTTGCATAACTCCTGAATAAATTCTTGTAAATGCAAGTTTTCCAACGAATGGGTCTGTTGCTATTTTGAATGCTAAAGCTGACATTGGTGCTTCATCTGATGCTTCTCTTGTAGCTTCTTCACCTTCTAATGTTGTTCCTTTAACAGCTGGTATATCTAAAGGTGATGGTAAGAATGCAACAACTCCATCAATCATTTGTTGAACACCCTTATTTTTATATGATGATCCACAAATACATGGAACTATTTCATTAGCTATAGTAGCTTTTCTTAGTCCTACCATTATTTCTTCTTCTGTTAATTCTTCACCTTCAAGATATTTTTCCATTAATTCTTCATTAGTTTCTGCTACTGCTTCAAGTAGAGCCATTCTATATTCTTCTGCTTGATCTGCTAGATCAGCTGGAATTTCTTCTATTCTAACATCTTTTCCTAAATCATCGTAGAACATAATTGCCTTGTTAGTTATTAAGTCTACCATTCCCTTAAATTGATCTTCTGAACCAACCGGAATTTGTATTGGAACTGCGTTAGCTTTTAATCTATCTCTTACAGTGTTTATACATCTAAAGAAATCTGCTCCTGTAGCATCCATCTTATTAACATATATCATTCTTGGAACACCGTATTTATCTGCCTGTCTCCAAACAGTTTCAGTTTGTGGTTCAACCCCACTTTTTGCATCTAGAACTGTAACAGCTCCATCAAGTACTCTTAATGATCTTTCAACTTCAACTGTGAAATCTACGTGACCTGGAGTATCTATAATATTTAATTCATGACCCTTCCAAGCACATGTTGTTGCAGCAGAAGTAATTGTTATACCTCTTTCTTGTTCTTGAACCATCCAGTCCATTGTAGCTGCTCCTTCATGAACTTCTCCAATCTTGTGACTTCTTCCTGTATAAAATAATATACGCTCAGTAGTTGTAGTTTTTCCTGCATCTATATGAGCCATTATTCCAAAGTTACGGAATTTTTCTAAAGGATATTTTCTAGCCATTTGTATTTCCTCCTCTCAACGAGTAATTTTAAATTCGACAAAACTGTTTTAGCAAAAGCCAAAACAGTTTTGTATATTAGTATCTGTAATGAGCAAATGCTTTGTTTGCTTCAGCCATCTTATGAGTATCTTCTCTCTTCTTTACAGCTGCGCCAGTATTATTAGCTGCATCCATTAATTCTCCAGCTAATCTTTCAGCCATCACCTTTTCGCCTCTTTTTCTTGAAGCATCTAGAAGCCATCTTAAACCTAAAGTCTGTCTTCTTTCTGGTCTAACTTCTATTGGAACTTGGTAGTTAGCACCACCTATTCTTCTAGCTTTAACTTCTAATAAAGGCATTACATTGTTCATAGCTTCTTCAAATAATTCTAAAGCATCTTTGCCTGTTTTTTGCGCCATTATTTCAAACGCGTCGTAGCATATTTTTTGAGCTACTCCTTTTTTACCATCTTCCATTACATTGTTTATTAACTTTGTAACAACCTTTGAGTTGTACATTGGATCTGGTAATACATCTCTTTTTGCGATATGTCCTTTTCTTGGCACTTTTCTTCCCTCCTTAACATAATAAATTTAAGTTCATTGGTACTCTGCAATTATTACATTGCCGTAAAGTGCTTTACTTCTTCATCTATATAAACTTAATTTATAAATCTATGTAAATGCTGAAGACAAGCACTACTGTAGTTTACTTTAAACTACTTCTTTGCCTTCGGCTTTTTAGCACCGTACTTTGATCTTCCTTGCATTCTGTTAGCTACTCCAGCACAGTCTAGTGCTCCTCTTACGATATGGTATCTAACACCAGGAAGGTCCTTAACTCTACCACCTCTTATAAGAACAACGCTGTGCTCTTGTAAGTTGTGTCCTACACCACCAATGTATGCAGTAACTTCGAATCCATTTGTAAGTCTTACTCTTGCTATTTTTCTTAAAGCTGAGTTAGGCTTCTTAGGAGTAGTTGTTTTAACAACTGTACAAACCCCTCTTCTTTGTGGACACTCGTTAAGTGCTGGTGCTGTTGACTTGTTGATAACAGTTTTTCTGCCTTTTCTTACTAATTGGCTAATAGTTGGCATTTTTTCACCTCCTGAAATTTTTTTATCTATATATCTAATATTTAAGATAAAAGCTTATTAATGAATTAATCTAAAACTAGTACTGAAGATGCACTAACATCTATTTCACACATTTTACCTAATTCTTTCATTGTATTTATAAAAACAATTTTAACATTTTCTTTAATTGCTAATTCAATTAAATCTTTTGTTAAGTTTTTGTCTGCATCCTTAGCTACATATAAAACATAACCATTTCCATTTTTAATGGTCTTAGTACATTGCTTTATACCAATTACTTTATTACCTACAATTCTATCTATCATGAAATCACTCCCTATATAAAAGTTCATAGAGGCGCAGCTCATGACTTTGCCTCCATGAATTCATGTAGACAATTATATTGTAGTGTAGCTTTAAAATCACACAATTCGTATTTTATCATTTAAGCATACACATGTCAATAAAATTGCATTGTATTATTCAATTGATTCTATTGCTTCATTTTCAACTAAAACATCGTCAACATCTATCTTCACGTTTCTATATTTCATCATTCCTGTACCTGCTGGTATTAACTTACCAATAATTACATTTTCCTTCAACCCAACTAAAGGATCTATCTTTCCTTTAATTGCCGCTTCTGTAAGAACTCTTGTGGTTTCTTGGAATGATGCTGCTGATAGGAAACTATCTGTTGCTAAAGCAGCTTTGGTAATACCTAACAACGCTTGCTCTCCTTTAGCTTCTTCTCCACCAAATTCTCTCACTCTTGCATTTTCTTCTGCAAAATCAAACATATCTATCATAGTTCCTGGTAATAGATCAGTATCTCCTGAATCCAATACCTTAATCTTTCTAGTCATTTGTCTAACTACAACTTCTAAATGTTTATCATTTATATCAACACCTTGAAGTCTATAAACTTTTTGAACTTCAGATAATAGATATTTTCTAGCTCCATCAATACCTTTAATTGCTGCTATATCATGAGGATTTACTGAACCTTCAGTGATTTCATCTCCTGCTTCAATAAACTCATCATTTGATACCTTTAATCTTGAACCAAATGGTATTTCATAGCTACGTTCTTCTCCATCGTTTGACACTACAAACACAGTTCTCTTCTTTTTAGTTTCTTCAATTCTAACTGTACCTGTTATTTCACTTACTATAGCTAAACCTTTAGGTTTTCTAGCTTCAAATAATTCCTCAACTCTAGGAAGACCTTGTGTAATATCGGCTCCAACAACTCCCCCTGTATGGAATGTTCTCATTGTAAGTTGAGTTCCTGGTTCTCCGATTGATTGTGCTGCTATAATACCAACAGCTTCACCTATATTTATCTTTTGAGCTGTTGCCATGTTCATTCCATAGCATTTAGAACATACTCCTACCTTACACTTACATGTAAATACAGATCTAATTTTAACTTTCTTAACTCCTGAAGCTGCAACTTTTTCTGCAACATCTAGTTCCATATATTGATCAGCTTCTACCATAACCTCTCCTGTTGTTGGATTAATTATAGGCTCTGCTGTGTATCTACCATAAAGTCTTTCAGCTAATCCTTCGATAGCTTCATTTCCTTCTTTTATTTCTGAAACATATATACCTTCTGTTGTTCCACAATCAATTTCTCTTACAATAACGTCTTGTGATACGTCAACAAGTCTTCTTGTTAAATATCCAGAGTCTGCAGTTTTAAGAGCTGTATCTGCATTACCTTTTCTAGCTCCATGAGTAGATATGAAATATTCTAAAACTTCAAGTCCTTCTCTAAATGATGCTCTAATAGGTAATTCTATAATCTTACCAGTTGGACTCGCCATAAGCCCTCTCATACCAGCTAATTGCTTAATTTGAGATTTAGATCCTCTGGCTCCTGAGTCTGCCATCATGAATATTGGATTGAATTTATCCAAACTTTCCATAAGTGCATCGGCAACATCTTCTGTTGTTTTAGTCCATTTCTCAATAACTCTTTCATATCTTTCTTCTTCTGATATGAATCCTCTTTTATACATCTTCTCTATCTTATCAACTGTTTCATCAGCTTCTTTAAGTAATACATACTTTGCATCTGGTACTATCATATCAGATGCAGCTACTGTTATAGCTCCTATTGATGAATAATGATAACCTAAAGCTTTGATCTTATCAAGCATTATTGATGTGTTAGTTGGACCATGTACTGTATAACATCTATCTATAATTTTTCCTAAAGACTTTTTAGTTATTAAGAAATCTACTTCTAAATTAAATTCTTCTTCTTTTAAATCTCTATTTACAAATCCTAAATTTTGAGGAATTGACTCATTAAAGATTATTTTCCCAACTGTAGTCTTTATTATACCTGACTTCTTTTCTCCATCTATTTCTTTAAACATTCTTACTTGTATTGCTGCATGAATATCTATTTCTCCTACTTCATAAGCCATAATAGCTTCATCTTTCGAAGAGAATACTTTTCCTTCACCTTTAGCACCATCTTTATCCATAGTTAGATAATATGATCCTAGTACCATATCTTGTGTAGGTACGCAAACTGGCTTACCGTCTGAAGGTTTCATAATATTTCCTGCTGCAAGCATTAAGAATCTTGCTTCAGCTTGTGCTTCAACTGATAATGGAACGTGAACAGCCATTTGGTCTCCATCGAAGTCAGCATTATATGCTGTACATACAAGTGGATGTAGTTTTATTGCTCTACCTTCTACTAAAATCGGTTGGAACGCTTGAATTCCAAGTCTATGTAGAGTAGGGGCACGGTTTAATAAAACTGGATGATCAGTAATAACTTCTTCAAGTACATCCCATACTTGATTATTTACTCTTTCAACCATTCTTTTCGCACTCTTTATATTATGTGCTACTCCATCTTCAACCAATTTCTTCATTACAAATGGTTTAAATAATTCTAAAGCCATTTCTTTTGGAAGTCCACATTGGTACATTTTTAACTCTGGGCCAACAACTATAACTGATCTACCAGAGTAGTCAACTCTCTTACCAAGTAAGTTTTGTCTAAATCTACCTTGCTTACCTTTTAACATATCTGATAGTGATTTAAGTGGTCTGTTTCCAGGTCCTGTTACAGGTCTACCTCTTCTACCATTATCTATAAGTGCATCCACCGCTTCTTGAAGCATTCTTTTTTCATTTCTAACAATGATATCCGGAGCACCTAAGTCTAATAATTTCTTTAATCTGTTATTTCTGTTAATAACTCTTCTGTATAGATCATTTAAATCTGAAGTTGCAAATCTTCCACCATCTAATTGAACCATCGGTCTTAAATCCGGAGGAATAACAGGAATGACATTTATAACCATCCATCTTGGATCATTTCCTGATTTTCTAAAAGATTCAACCACTTCTAATCTTCTTATTATTCTAACTCTTTTTTGACCAGTACTTGTTTTTAATTCTTCTTTAAGATCTCTTGATTGACCTTCTAAGTCAATTTCTTTAAGTAATCCTTGAACAGCTTCTGCTCCCATTCCAGCTACAAAGCTTTCTTCACCATACTTATCAACAGCTTCTCTATATTCTTTTTCATTTAACAACTGTTTCTTTAATAGCGTTGTTTCTTTAGGATCTATTACTACATATGAAGCAAAATATAGTATTTTTTCTAAAGCTCTTGGTGACATGTCTAAAAGTAATCCCATTCTTGATGGAATACCCTTAAAGTACCAAATGTGAGAAACTGGGGCAGCAAGTTCAATATGCCCCATTCTTTCTCTTCTTACCTTTGCCTTAGTTACTTCAACTCCACATCTGTCACAAACTATGCCCTTATATCTAACTCTTTTATATTTACCACAATGGCATTCCCAGTCTTTTATAGGTCCAAATATTCTTTCACAAAATAGACCGTCTCTTTCTGGTTTTAATGTTCTATAATTTATAGTTTCTGGTTTTTTAACTTCTCCTCTTGACCATTCTCTTATTTGATCAGGTGAAGCTAAACCTATTTGTATAGCATCAAAATTATTCAATTCAAACAAGGGTATATCCTCCCTTCAAATTTAGTGTTCATCATTTACAAAATCATCAAGTTCTAGATCTTCTTCATGGAATCCGTCTAATGAAAAGTTATCAAACTCAACCTCTTCTTCAACTTCTTCCTCTGATATTGTATAACTATCATCTACATTTACATCATCAGAAATAACATCTTCTGTTCCTTCAATGTTAACTTCTAAATCTTCCATATCTTCTTCTGCAAACTCTTTAAGCTTAACTTCTTGATTCTCATCATTTAATACTTTTACATCTAAACATAAAGCTTGAAGTTCTTTAATTAGAACCTTAAATGATTCTGGAACTCCAGGTTCCGGTATGTTTTCACCTTTAACAATAGCCTCATAAGTTTTAACTCTACCTACAACATCATCTGATTTAACAGTTAATATTTCTTGTAGTGTATGAGCTGCTCCATATGCTTCTAAAGCCCAAACTTCCATTTCTCCAAATCTTTGGCCACCAAATTGTGCTTTACCACCAAGAGGTTGTTGAGTTACTAGTGAATATGGTCCTGTAGATCTAGCATGTATCTTATCATCAACTAAGTGAGCTAGTTTTAATATATACATTATACCAACAGTTACTTCATTATCAAAAGCTTCTCCTGTTCTACCATCATATAAAACAGTTTTACCATTTGCGTTATATCCTGCTTTTGCTAAGCATTCTTCTATATCTTTTTCTGTAGCTCCATCAAATACAGGAGTAGCTATGTGCCATCCTAATTGACTTGCTGCCCATCCTAAGTGAACTTCTAATACCTGACCTATATTCATACGTGATGGAACCCCTAATGGATTTAAACATATTTGTAGTGGTCTACCATCTGGTAAGAATGGCATATCTTCTTCTGGTAACACTCTTGAGATAACCCCTTTGTTACCATGACGTCCTGCCATCTTATCCCCAACAGATATTTTTCTTTTTTGAGCTATATAGCATCTAACTAGTTCATTTACTCCTGGATTTAATTCGTCTCCGTTTTCTCTAGTAAATACTTTAACATCGACTATAATTCCAGCCTCTCCATGAGGAACTCTTAGTGAAGTATCTCTTACTTCTCTAGCCTTTTCTCCAAATATAGCTCTTAATAATCTTTCTTCTGCAGTTAATTCAGTTTCTCCCTTTGGTGTTACTTTTCCAACAAGAATGTCTCCTGATCTAACTTCAGCACCAATTCTTATAATTCCTCTATCATCTATATCTTTTAATGCATCTTCGCTTACATTAGGAATATCTCTAGTTATTTCTTCTGGTCCTAATTTTGTATCTCTAGCTTCACATTCATATTCTTCTATATGGATTGAAGTAAATACATCTTCTCTAACTAACTCCTCTGAAATAAGCATAGCATCTTCATAGTTATAACCTTCCCAAGTTATGAATCCCATTCTGATGTTTTTACCTAATGCTATTTCTCCTAAATCAGTTGATGGTCCATCAGCTAAAACTTGATTTTTAAACACTATTTCACCTTTATCTACTAAAGGTCTTTGGTTTATACATGTACCTTGGTTACTTCTTTTAAACTTAAGAAGTTTATAAGTATCTACTCCACCATCTACATCTCTCTTAATTCTTATTTCACTAGAACTTACGTAAACTACCTTACCCGCATTTCTAGCCTTTGGAAGAACCCCAGAGTCTACAGCTGCTTTAAATTCTATTCCAGTACCAACTACTGGAGCTTGAGGTTTTAATAATGGAACAGCTTGACGTTGCATGTTTGATCCCATAAGTGCTCTTGAGGCATCATCATTTTCAAGGAAAGGTATCATAGCTGTTGCCACTGATACTATTTGTCTTGGTGATACATCAATTAAATCAACTTCTTCTGCATTTACAACTAGAATTTCATTTAAGATTCTAACAGTTACTCTACTATCAACAAACTTTCTATCTTCTCCGATAGGTTCTTTAGCTTGTGCTACTAGATATTGATCTTCTTCATCTGCTGTAAAATATCTAATTTCATCTGTTACTATACCTTTTTCTTTATCAACAACTCTATATGGAGTTTCTATAAATCCATATTCATTAACCTTAGCATATGTTGCTAACGAGTTTATAAGCCCTATATTTGGTCCTTCTGGAGTTTCTATAGGACACATTCTACCATAGTGTGAATGGTGAACGTCTCTAACTTCAAAACCAGCTCTTTCTCTTGAAAGACCTCCTGGTCCTAAAGCAGATAATCTTCTCTTATGAGTTAATTCTGATAAAGGATTTGTTTGATCCATGAATTGTGATAATTGAGAACTACCGAAGAATTCTTTAATTGCAGCTGCAACAGGTCTTATGTTAATTAACATTTGAGGTGTTATAGCTTCTTGGTCTTGAATAGTCATTCTTTCTTTAACTACTCTTTCCATTCTTGATAAACCAATTCTAAATTGATTTTGTAACAATTCCCCCACAGACCTTAATCTTCTATTTCCTAAATGATCTATATCATCAACATAACCTATAGTATATGGTAATCCTAATTCATAGCTTATTGTTGCAAATATATCATCTTTTATTATATGTTTAGGAATAAGTCTATTTAAGTTTTTCTTAATTTCTTCTTTTATAGTCTCTTCATCATCATAATTGTCTAATATTTCTTTTAGTGTTGGATAGTGAACAAATTCTCTGATATTTAAATCTTCTATATCAAATGATATAAATTTTTTAATGTCAACAAAATGGTTACCAATTACTCTAACCACTCTATCTTCAACTAATATATCAACTGAGTTAATACCAACATTTTGAATTTCTTCTGCTAACGATCTACTAATTTTTTTACCTTGCTCTATCATAATTTCTCCTGTTTGAGGATTAACTATGTCAGTAGCAGCTATTTGATTGATTAATCTTAAATTTAATGCTAATTTTTTGTTAAACTTATATCTACCAACTCTTGATAAATCATATCTTTTAGCATCAAAAAATAGTGAATCTATAAGAGATATAGCACTATCAACCGTTGGTGGTTCACCTGGTCTTAATCTTTTATATATCTCTAGTAAAGCTTCTTCTTTAGTTTTAGTATTATCTTTTTCTATTGTAGCTTTAAATCTTTCGTCTTCTCCAAAATAGTCTAAAAGCTCTTGATCACTTCCGAATCCCATAGCTCTTGCTAAAATCGATATTGGAAGTTTTCTTGTTTTATCTATTCTTACATAGATAATATCATTAGAGTCAGTCTCATACTCTAACCATGCTCCCCTATTTGGAATAACTGTTGATGAATATAACTTTTTACCAGTTTTATCAACATTAAAATTGTAATAAACACCTGGCGACCTTACTAATTGACTTACAATAACTCTTTCAGCACCATTTATGATGAAAGTACCTTGTTCAGTCATTAACGGGAAGTCACCCATAAATACTTCTTGTTCTTTAATTTCTCCAGTTTCATTATTTTGTAATCTTACAGAAACTTTTAGTGGTGCAGCATAAGTTGAATCTCTCTCTTTACACTCCTCCACTGAATACTTAATATTATCCATATCAAGCTTGTAATCAACAAACTCAAGAACAAGATTTCCAGTAAAGTTTGTGATTGGATTAATGTCTTCAAAAACTTCATGAAGACCTTCATCTAAAAACCACTGATATGAATCTAATTGTACCTCAATAAGATTTGGCATTTCAGTTACATCTTTAACTTTACCAAAACTCATTCTAGTTCTTTTTCCGACTTGGACAGGATGTACCATGAATTTTCACCCCTTGTATAAAACTAAAATAACCAAAAGCACACTTTCCCTAAGGACTTATGCTTTCGGACAGCATCACTTATTAGTATAACCATCTTTTGTTCGATTATACATTTTTTTCATATGAGTATATACCTACCCATATTGAATAGTACATTTAATGATACTATCATAATATTCTTTTAATGTCAATTATTTTATTACATAACTTATGTTAATCTATGCATTTACCATTTTTCAAGTGTTTTTTATATAAAACTATATAAAGTATCCCAGGACTTTGATATTTTATATAGTTTCATTTAGGCAATTAAAAAGGTGCCTTTAACAGCACCTTTTCAATTTAAAAGTTAATTACTTAACTTCTACTTCAGCTCCAACTTCAGCTAATTTAGCTTTCATATCTTCTGCTTCTTCTTTTGATACGCCTTCTTTTAATGTCTTAGGAGCTCCATCAACTATTTCCTTAGCTTCTTTTAATCCTAATCCAGTTAATTCTCTAACTACTTTGATAACTTTGATTTTTTGTGATCCAGCGCTAGCTAGAACTACATCAAACTCAGTCTTTTCTTCTGCAGCTGCAGCACCTGCAACAGCTCCTGCTACTGCTACTGGAGCAGCGGCACTTACACCAAATTCTTCTTCACAAGCTTTAACTAGCTCGTTTAATTCTAAAACAGTCATTTCTTTTATAGCTTGAATTATATCTTCTCTTGTCATTTTAATTGCACCTCCAAATTTTTATCAGTTATTATTCAGCTGATTCTGATTCTTTTTTTTCTTTAATTGCATTTAATAAATATGCAACATTTGATAATGGAGCCTTGAAGCTTCCAAGAAGTTTTGCGATAAGAACTTCTTTTGATGGTATTGTAGCAATTTGTTCTATTTCAGCTTTATTATATAAAGTTCCTTCTACCATACCAGCTTTTAATTCTAATTTCTTGTGATCTTTAGCAAATGTGTGTAACACTCTTGCTGGAGCAGTAGCATCTTCATATCCAAACGCTATAGAAACTGGTCCTTCTAAATATGCATCAAGACCTTCTACTCCTAATTCTTTAGCAGCTAATGCTACAAGGTTATTTTTATAAACCTTATATTCAACACCAGCTTCTCTTAAAGTTTTTCTTAAAGTTGTATCTTCTTCAACTGTTAAACCTTGATAGTCTGCTAAAACGATAGATTGAGACTTTTCTAATTTTTCTTTAATCTCAGCAACTTTAGCTTCTTTAATTTGTCTATTCTTGTTCATTACTGTGTGTCCACCTCCTCACAGTTTTTAACTGCAAATTTATATTAAGAAAGGCCTTCCCATAGACATAGGAAGACCAAATAATTACTTACCTTGGTGTTCCTCGGTAGGCAATTATTTTAAACCTTTCGGCACCTACTGTCTTTGGAATCAGTATTTTCTTTAACAACATGTAACATTGTATTACATATTTTTTTGTATGTCAATACTAATCTAAAACTTTTGTTGGGTTAACCTTTGCTCCAGGACCCATAGTGCTTGAAACAGATACTGATTTAACGTATTGTCCCTTAGCAGCTGCTGGCTTAGCTTTTACTAAAGCATCCATTAAAGCATGGAAGTTTTCTTGTAGTTTTTCTACTCCAAATGATTTCTTTCCAATTGGGCAGTGAACTATAGCAGTTTTATCTACTCTATATTCAACTTTACCAGCTTTTATTTCAGCAATTGCTTTTGCAACATCAAATGTAACTGTTCCTGATTTTGGGTTTGGCATTAATCCTTTAGGTCCTAAAACTCTACCAATTCTACCAACAACACCCATCATATCTGGTGTAGCTACTACTACATCATATTCAAACCAGTTTTCGCTTTGAATCTTTTGAACTAATTCTTCTGCTCCTACGAAGTCTGCTCCAGCTTCTTGAGCTTCTTTAGCTTTTTCTCCCTTTGCGAACACTAAAACTCTTACAGTTCTACCTGTTCCATTTGGAAGAACAACAGCTCCTCTTACTTGTTGATCTGCATGTCTTGGGTCAACCCCTAATCTAACATGTAACTCTATAGTTTCATCAAATTTTGCTTTAGCAGTTTTTATTGCTAAATCTAAAGCTTCTACTGGAGTGTATAACGCACTCTTATCAATTAATTTTGCACTTTCAATATAATTCTTTCCCATAATTTGCCTCCTTTGTGGTATTAGCGGTTTTTACCTCCCACTTTATTACGAATTACTCTTCAATAGTTACTCCCATACTTCTTGCAGTACCTTCGATCATGCTCATAGCAGTTTCGATAGTAGCCGCATTTAAGTCAGGCATCTTTAATTCAGCAATCTTTCTTACTTGTTCTTTTGTTAATTTTCCAACCTTAGTTCTGTTTGGAACTCCTGAACCACTTTCGATTCCTAATTCCTTCTTTATAAGAACTGCTGCCGGTGGAGTTTTTAGTATAAAACTAAAAGATCTATCTTGGTAAACTGTTATAACAACTGGTATTATTAATCCAGCTTGATTAGCAGTTTTTGCATTGAACTCCTTACAGAATCCCATAATGTTAACACCGTGTTGACCTAATGCTGGTCCTACTGGTGGTGCTGGTGTTGCCTTACCTGCAGGAAGTTGAAGTTTAATCATTCCTGTTACTTTCTTAGCCATGTATTATTCCTCCTATACTGTGGTAATACGGACCTTAGTCCTCCCACTTTATTAAAACATTAGCTTATATTAAACTAATTTTTCAACTTGTGTAAATTCTAATTCGGCTAGAGTTTCTCTGCCAAACATATCAATTAATGCTTTTATTTTGCGTTTCTCTAAGTTTATCTCTTGAATTATTGCTATAAACTCTCTTAATGGTCCAGAGATAACTCTTACGCTTTCCCCTACTTCTAAATCAATTTCTACAGGACTTTCTTGAACTCCCATAGATTCAACCTCTTCATCAGTAAGTGGAACTGGTTTAGAAGCTGGGCCAACAAAACCTGTTACACCCCTAGTATTTCTAACCACATACCATGACTCATCTGTCATTAGCATTTTTACTAACACATATCCAGGGAACTTTTTCTTAAGAGAAATCTTTTGTTTCCCATCTTTTTCTTCTACAACTTCTTCCATAGGCACTTGGATGTCTTGAAGTAAGTTTTGAAGATTTCTATTTTCAATGGTTTTTTCAAGATTTGCTTTAACCTTGTTTTCGTAGCCTGAGTATGTGTGTACAACATACCATCTTGCTCTTTCGCTCATATTTTCTTATAGGCGACTAACACCTAAACCTCCTTACTTAAATTTTAAAATGAATTCAAAGAGGTTTTGAAAAATATAATCTAACCCGCCTACTAATATTATATATATTAGTACGACTACGCCAACTGCAATTAACGCTTTTTTAGTGTCATTTTTAGAAGGCCAAGTTATTCTTTTAACTTCTGCCTTAACCTCTCTAAAAAACTTTAATATGCCACCTCTGTTAGGTGAACTTTTAGTTAAATTTACATTTTCCTTAACAGCCATTACTTCACATCCTTAATCTTTGTGAGTATATGTCATCACTATATCAGCTAATTACTTAGTTTCTTTATGAAGTGTATGTTTTTTACAGAACTTGCAGTATTTATGCATTTCTAATCTGTCTGGGTTGTTTTTCTTATTTTTCATTGAATTGTAATTTCTTTGCTTACACTCTGTGCATGCTAAAGTTATCTTTACTCTCACAGTCTGCACCTCCAGTTTACCGTAAATAATATAAAACCTTATTACTTATGTTAATTAATTCGTTAATTACCTAAACACATTATCATAAAACATGTATTATGTCAATATATAAGCCTTTGTAAAGGACTAGGTAATGAAACCCAGTCCTATATATATTAATAATATATATTACTTAGTATATATTATTCTATTATA
>NZ_ASRV01000023.1 GCF_000401215.1 Clostridium sartagoforme AAU1
CTAGTAACAACTCCAGAACCTACAGTTCTTCCACCTTCTCTGATAGCGAATCTTAATCCTTCATCCATTGCTACTTGAGTGATTAATTCAACGTTCATGTCAATGTGGTCTCCTGGCATAACCATTTCCATTCCGTCTGGTAACTTAATTGAACCAGTAACGTCTGTTGTTCTGAAATAGAATTGTGGTCTATATCCATCAAAGAATGGTGTATGTCTTCCACCTTCTTCTTTTTTAAGTACGTAAACTTGACCTACGAACTTGTTGTGTGGCTTAACTGATCCTGCTTTTGCTAAAACTTGACCTCTTTCAATATCAGTTCTTTGAACTCCTCTTAAAAGAACTCCTACGTTATCTCCAGCTTGTGCTTCGTCTAGTAACTTTCTGAACATTTCTATTCCTGTTACTACTACTTTTCTACTTTCTTCTTGTAATCCAACGATTTCTACTTCGTCTCCTACATGAAGAATTCCTCTTTCAACTCTTCCAGTTGCAACTGTTCCTCTACCAGTAATTGTGAATACATCTTCTACTGGCATTAAGAATGGCTTATCTGTTGCTCTTTCTGGTGTTGGTATATAGCTATCTACTGCTTCCATTAATTCAAGAATTGGTGCGATTGCTTTTTCATCTGTTGGGTTTTCTAATGCTACTAAAGCTGATCCCTTTACTACTGGAATATCATCTCCTGGGAAGTTGTATTCTGATAATAATTCTCTAACTTCCATTTCAACTAATTCTAATAATTCTTCATCATCTACCATATCTGCTTTGTTTAAGAAAACAACTATGTAGTCAACTCCAACTCTTGATGCTAGTAGGATGTGTTCTCTTGTTTGTGGCATTGGACCATCTGCAGCTGAACAAACTAATATTGCTCCATCCATTTGAGCAGCTCCTGTGATCATGTTCTTAACATAGTCAGCATGTCCTGGACAGTCAACGTGTGCATAGTGTCTGTTTTCTGTTTGGTACTCTACGTGAGCTGTGTTAATTGTGATTCCTCTTTCTTTTTCTTCTGGAGCCTTATCGATTTCATCATATTTGAATGATTCTGCTAATCCCTTGTTTGCTAAAACTGTTGTGATTGCAGCAGTTAAAGTTGTCTTACCGTGGTCAACGTGACCGATTGTTCCAAT
>NZ_ASRV01000024.1 GCF_000401215.1 Clostridium sartagoforme AAU1
ATTTACGTGTGGTTTGCTTCTTTCGAATTTTTGCTTTGCCATTGTAAAATCCTCCTTTAATCTTTGTAATAAACTTTGCCTAGCGTTTTCTAGCTTTTTTGGTAATATATTTAGCTCACTGCAAAGGTTAAAGCAATTTACAATCACAATAATCACTCTTGGTGAGCGTTCAACTATATTGGAGCTCACGATCGGGATTGAACCGACGACCTCCGCCTTACCAAGGCGACGCTCTGCCTACTGAGCTACGTGAGCATTTCCATTTTAATATGGTTTATAGTTTAATATACCAATTATAAAGTTTACTATTGTTCAAAAAATTTGTCAATAAAAATTTAACGACTTATTTTTCGGTATCCAGACATTTTTCAAGCTTTCGTTTCACTCTTTGTAGTGCATTATCTATAGACTTAGCCTGCCTATCTAAATCACATGCTATTTCTTGATAAGACTTGCCATCTAAATATGACTGAAGCACCTCTAACTCAAGTTCTGATAATACCTTAGCCATCTCTCCTTCTATATGCTTTAATTGTTCCTTTCCAATTATAAGCTCCTCAGGATTTGTTATCTTTAATTCAGATAAAACATCTATTAATGTTCTATCTGATTCTTCTTCATAAATAGGCTTGTTTAAGGATATATATGTGTTTAAAGGGATATGTTTTTGTCTGGTTGCTGTTTTTATTGCAGTTATTATTTGTCTAGTTATACATAGTTCTGCAAATGCTTTAAAACTTGTTAATTTATCAGATTTAAAGTCTCTAATAGCTTTATATAGACCTATCATTCCTTCCTGATAGATATCTTCTTTATCTGCTCCAATAAGGAAATATGACTTAGCTTTTGCTTTTACAAAGTTTTCATATTTAGAAATTAAATATTCTTGAGCTCTTATATTACCTTTTTTTGCTTCATCAACTACTTCCTCATCTACTTTATTTAGAAATTCTACGAATAAACCTTTTTCTTTTTTGGTATTCTCCACTATATATCACCCTTTAAGCCCTATATTATTATAGTATATATTTAGTCAAAATTTTACTTGCTTCTTCTTATTTCTTCTAATTTTTTCAATATATCTTCATCCACATTATCCCCCAAATGATTTTTAGATGAATACATATTTTTTATTGCTTTATTTTTTATCCTATTTTCTGTTTCAATAACTTCATTATAAAATTCCAATGCAGATATCCTAATAGCGCCTCTTTGAAAGATAGTTTGTTGTTCAAGCCAATCCGATGTAACTACGTTCACCTCAAATCGCCTACCTAAAATATGGACTTCTCTCTCTATATAAGAATCTGCTGTCTCACCATCTTTTGTGAACACTATACTAATATTTTTATTTATATTTTCTTTCTTTTCAATACTTCTCTTAACCTTATGTGCATCAAATACTACGATTATCTTACAACCCTCATAGACTGAATAATTATGTAAACTATCTATTAGACTTTTTCTAGCTCCATCAAAACTGTAATCTTTTTGTACTTTTAGATTGGGCCAGCTATTTATAACGTTATATCCATCAACAAATATAATTTTCACATGCTACCTCTTCAGTCTTAACTTTACTTTTTTAGTAATCTTCCCTTTAGTATTTCATACATCATTATACCACCTGCAACTGAAGCATTTAAAGAGTTAATTTTACCTATCATAGGTATTTTAATTAATTTATCACACTTTTTAAGAGTTAATTTGGATATTCCCCTTCCTTCACTTCCTATAACCACTGCACACGGTCCATTAAAATTCACTTCATAGCTATATTCTTCTCCTGCTATATCTGCTCCATAAACCCATATTCCACTTTCTTTTAATTCGTCTATAGCTGCATTTATATTTGTTACTTTTGCAATTTTCATATGTTCTATGGCTCCAACTGAACATTTGTATACAGTTGATGTTATTCCAACATTCCTTCTTTTAGGTATAATTATTCCATGAACTCCACATAATTCTGCTGTTCTAATTATGGAACCTAAGTTGTGAGGATCTTCTATCTCATCGAGAATCACTATAAATGGATCCTGTTTCTTCTCTCTCGCATCCTTTAACATATCTGCAATCTGACAATACTTAAATGGAGTAACTAAAGCTATTACACCTTGATGATTTGTACCATTACTCATACCATCTAGCTTTTTTCTATCTACTTCCTTTAGTACTAACCCTTTTTCTCTTGCCATATTTATTATAACTTTTATAGAGCCTTCCATATTTCCATTAGCTATATATATACATTCTATTGTTCTATCACTTTTTAAAACTTCTATTACAGCATTTCTGCCTATAATTAAATCTTCTCTAGTCTCTTCTTCATTTTGAGTAACAACACTTTCCTTTGAGTAATTATCTCTTGCATTTTTATTTTCTCTAGTAAATTGTCTTTTTCCTTGTGCTGAAGCATTTTCAAACATTTGTCTTTCCATTCTAGCCTTCATTCTAGCTTCTCTATTTCCTTTAGTCACATTAAATCACTCCTTATCTCTATTATATACTTTTCCTTAATTATGTTAAGTATGTTTCTGTAGATTTTTCTAATATAATATTTAATCTTTCCTTATTTCCAGTCAAATATAAATATCCAACTAAGGCTTCAAATCCAGTAGCATTTCTATAGTCTATCACATCTGCATTTTTAGGAATAGTAGCTGACTTTGCATTTCGACCTCTTTTATAAATATATAATTCGTCTTCTGTTAATATATCTTCTATATTATGCATTATATTAGACTGGCTCTTAGCTTTAACATATCCTATTGCCTTTACATGAATTTTGTGTGCAGATAGATCTGTATTATTGGATAATATATAATTTCTTATATATATTTCATACACTCCATCTCCTATTAAAGCTAATTGCAAAGGATTTAATCTCCTAGCCTCTTCTCTATTAAATTCCCTGACTCTTAAATCCTCTAACATACGTTTCTCTCCTTTAAAGAAAGGCTGCAAAATTGCAGCCCTCTAGACTAATTTATTTTTTTCCATCTTACTCCTTGTGGAGTATCTTCTAAAATTATATTTCTAGCCTTCAAATCATCTCTAATTTTATCGGCTAATGCGAAATCTCTATTTTTTCTTGCTTGCTGTCTTTGCTCTATTAAATCTTCTATTTCTTCTTCTAAACTTCCTTTTGTTGATTTCTGAAGAATTCCTAAAGGTTCTCCAAGTTCCCTTATTAAACTTAGAGCAGCTTCACAAAGTTCCTTTGATGACTCTATTGATATATTAGTATTTATATCCCTTATAAGGTCAAATATAGCCGTAATAGCATCTGCTGTATTAAAGTCGTCATCCATTTTTTCTATATATTTTTGTCTATAAACATTTAAAGACTCTAAATAATCTTTTTCTTTATTATCCATATCTTCTTTTTTAACTTCACTTATTAAGCTCTCTAAATTAGAAACTGCGTTATATAATCTTTCAACCGAAGATTTAGCTGACTCTAATAAATCATCACTATAATTTAATTGAACTCTATAATGAGCAGATAACATTAAAAATCTTATTATATCTGAATCATATTTTTCAAGTGCATCTCTAGCCGTTAAGAAGTTATTTAATGATTTTGACATCTTTTGATTATTAACATTTAAATATGCTGAATGCATCCAGTAATTTGCAAAAGGCTTTCCTGTCAAAGCTTCACTTTGAGCTATTTCATTTTCATGATGTGGAAATGCTAAATCCATTCCACCTGCATGTATATCTATTGTATCTCCTAATATTTTTTAGCCATACAAGAGCATTCTATGTGCCATCCAGGTCTTCCTAATCCCCATGGGCTTTCCCAAGCTGGCTCTCCAGGTTTCTGTGACTTCCATACAGCAAAATCCATAGGATCTTCTTTTCTTTCATCAATACTTATTCTAGCTCCTGATTGAAGGTCTTCTAAGCTTTGCTTTATAAGCTTTCCATAACTATCAAACTTTTTAGTTCTAAAATAAACATCTCCCTCTACTTCATAAGCATATCCTTTTTCTATTAATCCCTCAACAAATTCAATTATATCATTTATATATTCAGTAGCTCTTGGATTTATTGATGCTCTTTTAATATTTAAACCATCTGCATCCTTATAATATTCATCTATATATCTATTTCCAATATTTAAAACTGTAGTTTTTTCTTCATTTGCTTTATTTATCATTTTATCATCTATATCTGTAAAGTTTTGAACGAATTTAACTTTATATCCTCTATACTCTAAATATCTTCTTATAGTATCAAATATAATAAAAGTTCTTCCATTACCTATGTGAAAATAATTATAAACAGTAGGCCCACATACATACATCTTAACTTCACCTGGGGTTAGCGGTACAAACTCTTCTTTTTTTCTAGTTAAGCTATTATAAACTCTCATTTAATTACCTCCTATCTTACAGATAATTTATTTTTCTTAAACTCTTCTCTAACTTTCTCTATAGCTTCTTCTATCTTTATATTTTCCATTTCTGATATTCTAAGTTTAAATTCTACTTCTCCATCAACAATTTTCTTACCAACTGTTATCCTCATTGGTATTCCCATAAGGTCTGAATCCTTAAATTTAACTCCTGCTCTTTCATTTCTATCATCTAGTATCGCTTCAACACCTATCATTTTTAACTCTTCATATATCTTGTTAGCAATCTTCATTTGTTCTTCATCTTTAATATTCACAGGGATGATATTAACATGATATGGTGCTACAGATAAAGGCCAAACTATTCCATTTTCATCGTTATGTTGTTCTATTATTGAGGCCATTGTTCTTGTTACACCAATACCATAACAACCCATTATAAATGGCTTTTCCTTACCATTTTCATCTATAAAATTGGCATTCATAGCTTCTGAATACTTTGTTCCTAGTTTAAATATATGACCAACTTCAGTTCCTCTTGATATAGTTACTTTACCACCACAAACTGGGCACTTTTCACCTTCAGTTATATTTCTATAATCTCCAACTATACCTTCAAAATCTCTGTTATAATTTACATTTTCAATATGATATCCAGTTTCATTAGCTCCAACAATAAAATTGTACATATTAGCAACTTCTTCATCAACTAATAAAACATCTACTTTTATATTTATAGGACCAGCAAATCCAACTTGTGCATTAGTTGCCTTAAATACCTCTTCTGGTGTTGCCATATTTAAGTTTACTACTCCACCTAAAGCATTTGAAACCTTAACTTCATTAACTTCTCTATCGCCTCTAACCATTGCTGCTACTATTTTATCATCAGCATTATATATTAAAGTTTTAGCAAATCTTTTTTCTGTTGTATTAAAGAATTTTACTAATTCTTCAATTGTTTTTACATTTGGTGTTTCTACTTTATTTAGAGGCTTTAATTCTTCAACTTCTGATTTTTCGGCTGTTGAATAAGCCTTTTCTATATTAGCTGCATAATCACATGCTGTGCAGAATACTACATCATCTTCTCCAACTTCTGACTTAACCATAAATTCTGCTGAATTAGATCCTCCTATAGCTCCTGAATCTGCTTCAACAGGTTTTGCCTCTATACCACATCTATTAAATATTTTAATATATGCTTCTCTCATCTTATTATAAGAAATATCCAAACCTTCTTGATTTTTATCGAAACTATAAGCATCTTTCATTATAAATTCTCTTGATCTCATTACTCCGAATCTAGGTCTTCTTTCATCTCTATACTTTGTTTGTATTTGATAAAGATTTATTGGCAATTGTTTATATGATTTAATTTCATTTCTTGCAATATCAGTAAATACTTCTTCATGAGTTGGTCCAAGACAAAAATCTCTATTATTTCTATCTTTTAATCTAAATAATTCATCTCCATAAACATCCCATCTTCCAGACTCTTGCCATAGTTCTGCTGGCAGTACTGCTGAAGCTAAGAATTCTTGTGCTCCTGCATTATTCATTTCCTCTCTTATTATATTCTCTACATTTTTTAAAACCTTTAATCCTAATGGCATATAATTGTATATACCTGATGCCATTTTTCTTATCATTCCAGCTCTTAACATCAGTTTATGACTATCTATTTCAGCTTCTGCTGGAACCTCTCTTAATGTTGATATTAACATATTAGACATTTTCATCTTTGCTTCCTCCTATATTGTTATTTATTTTAATTCTTAAATTTCTATATATAAAAAAAGCCCGCCCTAATTTGATTAGGGCGAACTTATCTCGCGGTACCACCTAAATTTGTTCTCTAAAATGATAACGGTATTAAACCGATAGTTTTTTCCTATAACTCCAAAGCTGGTTCAAACCCTATTGAAAATTTTACAGCCTATGAATTTTCTCTCTGAATGGCGGATTCTACTATTCTTCTTCACTGTTTTAAATTTATTAATTTTTAGCTTAATTAATTATATAGTCTCTAAAAGGTTATGTCAATATTATAAAATCTCTATTATATAAGCTTTTCTGCCAGTATCAAATCCTCTGGTGTAGTAACTTTTATATTAGTATATTCACCTTCATATAAATAAACCTCATTATTGTACATATCTACTACCATAGTATCATCTGTAACACTTATATTATTCTTCTTAATTTTATTATGACACTCCTTTATAAGATTAAATTTAAAAACTTGTGGAGTTTGAATTGCACGTAATGTATTTCTATCAGGTGTAGAAACAGAAAATTTCTCTTCATTAATGACTTTAATAGTATCCTTTGGTATGACCCCAGGTGCTGCTGCACCATAAAGTTTTGCATACTTTATCCCATCATTTATAATTCGTTCTGATGTAAAAGGTCTTGCTCCATCATGGATAAGTACAATCTCACAGTTCTCTATACACTCTAAAGCATTAAAAACCGAATCTTGCCTTTCTTCTCCACCTTCTACTATCATATCAACCTTTAAAGAATATTTATTCAATATCTCATTTTTACAATAATCTATTTCATCTTTAGGCAAAACTAAAATAATTTTATCTATTTGACTACAATCAGCAAACCTTTTTAGCGTATAGTATAATATTGGCTTACCCCTAAGTTCTATATACTGCTTACTAACTTTAGCACACATTCTTTTACCTTTTCCACCTGCTAAAATTATTGCACTTATCATAATAACACCTACTTAACTATTCCTTTGGTTTTGCAAATATCATTCTTCCAGCAGCTGTTTGAAGTACAGAAGTTACTATAACTACTATTTGCTCTCCCATGAACTTCCTTCCACCTTCTACTACAATCATAGTTCCATCATCTAAATATCCAACTCCTTGAGATGCGTCTTTACCATCCTTAACCACAATGACCTTCATTTCTTCCCCTGGAAGAACAACTGGCTTAATTGCATTTGCTAACTCATTAATATTTAGTACAGGAACTCCTTGGAATTCTGCAACTTTATTTAAATTAAAATCATTAGTTATAACTTTACCCTTAAGATTTTGTGCAAGCTTTAATAACTTACTGTCGACTTCTTGTATCTCTGGAAAATCTCCTTCCCAAATTTGAGTTTCTATATCAAGTTCTTTTTGTATTTTATTTAATATGTCAAGTCCTCTTCTTCCCCTATTTCTTTTTAAAGAATCTGCTGAATCTGAAATATGTCTTAATTCATCTAATACAAAATTAGGTATAACTAATGGACCTTCAATAAATCCAGTTTGGCATATATCAAATATTCTTCCATCAATGATAACAGAAGTATCTAATACCTTAGCTATGTTTTTCACAGTTCCTTTTGACTTCTTTTCCTTAGCGCTACTTTTCTTGAGATTTACAAGAATATTTGATATGTCATCCTTCTTTTCAATAAATATACTAGCAAATATTATTGCAAATATTAAGTTTAGTAGAACAAATAGTATTGGTCCTAACCCATAAAGATCTATATTATATAACGGTAATCCTAAAAGTGACGTTAATATCAATGATATTAATGCACCTAACCCACCATAAAGAAGCTCTGCCGCTGTAAGTCTTTGAATATTCTTTTCAATATATTCAATTGCTTTAACAATAGAGTCATAAATACGTGGTGAAATAATATATAATATAAGTCCAAATAATAAAGTTAAAAGAATTCGTACTGATATAATTCCAACTGGTTTAGATAAAAAAGATATTTTACTTAAAGCAGTAATAGTTACTAGTATTCCACTAATAATATATCCGCTTATAAAGCCTATTATAGTAAATATAACTCTTATAATCTTTTTTAACATAATGTCACCTCCCTATAATATTGTTTTATTTATATTTTTAATTTTATTTACTCTTTTGTAAGAAGTCTATCTCATTATACCATATAAAGGCATTATC
>NZ_ASRV01000025.1 GCF_000401215.1 Clostridium sartagoforme AAU1
TTTAATGAATAAATATTTAATTAATTTATAGTATCTATGTGAAACTAAGTTTTGTAGGCTTAAAAATTAAGCAATATTCTCGATATTATTTATTTGATTTTCTTGAGTAAGTATTGAATTATTTAATATCTTATTAATTTTATTGTTTAATAATTAAGCCTATATATTTTATTATTTAATAAAATATACTTTTATTTAAAAACAGCCATAGATTTTAAGGAGTTGAGGCATATGAAAGATATAATTTTTGATAATTTTCAAAATGATGTCAATGAATCATTACTGCGCCATAAAAGTATTTTAGATATAATAACTAAATATAGTGAATCTAGCTCTAGGGTAAATAGAGCTATAGCAAAGGCCGTTACTAATTGTGGTTGTATTCAAATTTGTGCTGAGAAACAAGGCATTCCTTCTGACGAAACTAATGATTTTAATTATGAACTAAGTAATCATCTTAAGGGAACCCTTTGTGATAATTGTCGTGAAATTATCGAAAATGAAATTGGAAATAATCTATTTTATCTTACTTCTTTATGTAATTGCTTGGATTTGAATCTATACGATATCTTATTAAAGGAAGAAAATAAAATGAGTATTCTGGGTAAATTTACACTTAGATAAACTTTAAGCAGGTTTTTACCTGCTTTTTTATTATTCTCAGTTCTATTTACTTTTATACATATTTTTGTTAAATTTCATTTTTTAAGTATATTTGTTCTTTTATTCTTCTTAATCCACTTCTTATAGCTTTAGCTCTAGCTTCTCCTATTCCATCTACTTTATCTAATTCATTAGTATCTGCCTCAATAACATATTTAAGCTCATTAAAATGTTTAACTAAATTTTCAATAACTGATACAGGAATTCTTGGAACCTTAAATAAGATTCTATATCCCTTTGGAGAAATTAACGTGTCTACTAATGGTACTCCTGAATATCCTAATATTTTGGCTATTAAATCTAAATCAACTAATTCTTCCGCAGTAAGCATTTGAATTTGATTATATATATCTTCATAACTTTCCTTTTCTTTGCAGTAATCTCTTATTAATAAAATCCCATCTCTCTCTATAAATTTTATAAGCTCATTAAGTTGCATAGAAATAAGTCTTCCTTCATTCCCAAGTTCAACTATATATCTTTGAATTTCTTCTACAACTCTCATTACCATTTCTGTTCTTTGTATTGCAGTTACAACATCAAAGACAGTTGTTAAGTCCTGGAATTCCAAGAGATTTAGGTTGTTTATTACTCTTTCTAATACAGTTACATACTTTTCTAAGGTTTGTATAGCCTGATTTGCTCTT
Source organism: Clostridium sartagoforme AAU1 (assembly GCF_000401215.1). Lineage (GTDB taxonomy): Bacteria > Bacillota > Clostridia > Clostridiales > Clostridiaceae > Clostridium > Clostridium sartagoforme. The sequence goes on from NZ_ASRV01000025.1 coordinate 1,311, forward strand.
GCTAATATAACACTACTTTCTTGAAGAACATATTTTAAGTCTCCCTTATAAATAGTTATTATATTTCTTCTTTGAGAAATTGCTACAACTATATTTCCAGTTTGTTTGGCAACTCTATTAGCTGTTCTATGTCTTGTTCCTGTTTCATATGTTGTAAGAGAATGATCAGGCACAAGCTGTGTGTTAGCACAAAGAATTCTTTTTAAATCTCCACTTATTACTATAGCACCATCCATTTTTGCTAATTCATAAACATAAGCTGGTGAATACTCTGAATTGATATTAAAGCCTCCATCTACAAGCTTCATTACCTCTTCACCATCTCCAATAACAACTAATCCTCCAGTTTTAGCTCTTAATATATTCTCTAAACCTTCTCTTAAAGCTGTTCCTGGACTCATAAGTTTTAAAATACTTTTTATTTCTTCATCATCTTTTATTCTCATATACTCACCCAATCCGTTAGAATATCTTACTTATAGCCTCTCTTAAATTGCTTACTCCTATTATATTCATAGAAGCGCTAGTAACCTTATCTTTATTTCTTTCAGGAATTATTGCATTTTTGAATCCCATTTTTTCTGCTTCTTTAATCAATCTATCACAAGATGAAACTGGTCTTATTTCTCCTGTAAGTCCAACTTCTCCTACAATAACCATTCGTTCTAACTTAAATCCTGTATTTTTTACACTTGATAATAATCCTAGTGCAAGACCTAAATCTCCTGTAGTGCCATCTAAAGTAAGTCCTCCAACAACATTTACATACACATCATACTTGTAGAATGGGACTCTTAATTTTTTTTCAAGTACAGCTAATATAAGTCTTAACCTTTGACTATCTATTCCCACGGCTGTTCTGCTAGCCATGTGCATATTTGTTTCTGTAGCTAAGGCTTGCATTTCAACAAGTATCGGTCTAGTGCCTTCCATTATTCCTATAACTGCTGAACCTTCTTGATTAAAGTTAGTATCCTCTAAAAATATTCTCGAAGGATCATATATTTCCTTTAATCCTTCTTCTGCCATTTCAAAAACTCCTATTTCACTAGTTGTTCCAAAACGATTTTTCATAGTTCTAAGAACTCTAAATTCTTCTGTACGCTCTCCCTCAAAATATAATACTGTATCAACCATATGCTCAAGAACTCTTGGTCCTGCAAGTTCACCTTGTTTAGTAACATGAGCTACTATGAATAATGGTATATTCTTATTTTTACCTATTCTCATTATAGCATTAGAACATTCCTTTACTTGAGATACACTTCCTGGAGCAGATGTTATTGATTCCTTATATACAGTTTGTATAGAATCAATTATTACAAAAACAGGTTGTAATTCATCTATATACGCTTCTATTAGATCCAGGTTGGTTTCTGATAATATATATAATTGTTCAGCATTAACATCCAACCTGTCTCCTCTGATTTTAATTTGCTCTTCAGACTCTTCTCCAGAAACATATAGTACTTTCCCGTACGATTTGGATATTGAGTTTGCTGTTTGTAATAGCAAAGTAGATTTCCCTATACCAGGATCTCCTGATATTAATGTTAAAGATCCCCTTACTAAACCGCCTCCCAATACTCTATTTAATTCTCGCAGTCCAGTATCATATCTTTGTTTTTCTCCTGATTTAATTTGCCCTATACTTTTAGGCATATTATCTAAAACCCTTAAGTTATTAACTTTACTTTTAATTTCTTTGTGAGTTTCCTTTACTTCTTCAACTAAAGTATTCCATTTGTTACAATCTGGACATTTCCCCAGCCACTTAGGAGACTCATATCCACATTCTTGACAAACAAACATGGATTTAATCTTAGCCATAAATTTTACCTACCAATCTTATTTACTTTTATATTTAATATTATAATCAATATATAGTTAAATTAATAATACTTATAATTAAAATAATGTAATACTAAATAGTTAACATAGTTATTCTTGTAAGATATTAAAATTGGAGTCATATAACTTTTTAACTTTGATATAAGCTCCCGAATAGTGAATCTAATAGCTTACCATATAATTTAATTGAATATTTATTTCCACCTATATATTAACTCAATTATAAAATAACTATATCATAACAATATTATAAAAACCAATATTTATAATAAAGGTCATATGTAAATTTTCTTACTTCAAGTCAATGTAAATTTCAATATGTCCTTTAACCAACCAAAAGAAAAAAATTATAAATAGTTACCCATATAATAAACCTTTTATAATTTCTAAAGAATAAAAAAGGAATGTAATCTATTTATAATAGCATTACATTCCTTAATAATCTTTAGTATTTACATTTTATAATAATTTTGCTGCTGCTTCATCAACTATAACTGTAACATTTCTGTGCATTTGTAACATTGATGCTGGCATATTTGTACTTATTTTCCCACTTACCATTGCTTTTACAGCTTCAGCTTTACTTTCACCACTTGCTATAACTATTATCTTCTTTGATCTCATTATTCCACCAAGGCCCATAGTTAAGGCTTGGGTTGGAACTTCATCTATTGATTCAAAAAATCTAGCATTAGCTTTTATAGTATCTTCTGTTAATTTTGTTAAATGAGTTCCTGATAATAATTCATTATCTGGTTCATTAAATGCTATGTGTCCATTATTCCCTATTCCTAATAGTTGAACATCTGTGCCACCTAGTTCGGTTATTCTAGCATCATATTCTTTACACTCTTCTTCTATGTTTTTAGCTAATCCATTTGGAACGTAAGTATTGGTCTTATCTATATTAATATGATTAAATAAATTTTCATTCATAAAATATCTATAGCTTTGAGGATGGTCACCACTTAATCCGATATATTCATCTAGATTTACTGTAGTAACATTTGAAAAGTCTACCTTTCCTTCCTTGTTCATTTTTATTAATTCCTTATACATTCCCATTGGAGATCCGCCAGTTGCTAATCCTAATATTGCTTTAGGATTGCTTTTTATTATATCTGCCATCTCATCAGCTGCTTTTTTACTTAGTTCTTCATAATTTTTAGTTATTATTAGTTTCATCGTATTTTCCCCTCTCGTCTCGATATATTTACTTGTAAAATAAATTTGTCAGATCTATAAATAGCTTCTTCTAAAAATATCATTTTATTATTATGATCATAGGTCTTGCTTATAATTTTTAGCATAGGTACTTGTTTATCTACACTAAATATATTTTTTAATTCATCATCCATTATTACTGATGCTATTGATGATTGAGAATAGTCTACTGTATATCCGAAACCTTCTAATATTTTAAATAAAGATCCATTTAACATTTCCATATCAATATATCCGCAATAGTCTACAGGTATATATACTGTTTCTAAAGCGACACATTCATCATCAACTATACGCTTTCTTTTGATTTTATATAATTCATCTAATGAAAATATATCTGCCAAATGTTCTGGTGTATTTATTTTGCAGAATTCAACAACTTCTGATCTAAGTTCTTTTCCCATTTGTTTTATTATTTCTGTAAAACTCATCATGTCTTGTTGTTTAAGGGTTTGTTCACAAACATAGGTACCTTTTCCCTTAATCCTTAAAAGAACTCCTTCTTGTACTAACTCTCCAATTGCTTGTCTTATAGTCATTCTACTAACACCATAAACTTCACATAGCTCTCTTTCGCTTGCTATACATTCACCTGGTTTCCATACTCCTTCAGATATCTTTGATATTAAATCATTTTTAAGTTGATAATAAACTGGAATTGGACTACTTTTATCTATCATTATTAAGCCTCCTATAAATATTATATTAAAAATTGTTATAGATGTCTAGACCAGTTGCATAATTTATTTAATTTGTTATAAAAATTAAAATTTTGCAAAAAATAAGTTTATAAACCATCAAGGAGATGATTTTATGATTAATAAAAACTATTTTTCTAATGTTCAATCTAGGAATATATTAAAAGAGAATTCTAAAAAAAATTTATCTGAAAATCTAATGTCCAACTATGTAGATACATCTTTAGATAACATGATTCTCAATTCAAACCTAGAAGATCAAAATATCATTAAATAGATTTATTTTATATTTTCCCATTGATATAATACCATATTCTTTATTTTAATAAAATAAAAGATATTAATTGTATTTATGGCAAAAATGATGTAAAATCTATATTAAACGATACTAATTATTTATTAAAAAGAAAAGGAGTGTTTGACTAATGGTTAAAGTTTACAGTACAAATTCTTGTCCATGGTGCGTAAAAGCAAAAAATTACTTAAAATCAGTTAATGTTGAATTTGAAGATTTAAATGTACAAGAAGATATGACAGCTAGAGATGAAATGATTAGCAAGTCAAAACAAATGGGAGTTCCTGTATTAGATATAAATGGAACTATTATAGTTGGATTTGATAAAAATGCTATTGATTCAGCTTTAAATGTTTAAGATAAAATAATTATTATATTTTAAAATAAAAAGGGATGTCTGAGACATCCCTTTATTTTTTAGTTGTGCTATAGCACATTTTAATTATCTTACTATATTAATTACTGTTGCCTTTGGTCTTGACATAGCTTCTATGGAATATCTAATACCTTGTGTACCAATTCCAGATGCCTTAACTCCTGAGAATGGGAAATGATCTGGTCCTCTTTCAGTTTTGTTATTAACTTGAACTGTACCTACTTCTAATCTATCAGCCACATAAAATGCTTCATTTATATTTTCAGTAAATACAGATGATTGTAATCCATATTCTGATTTATTTGCAATTTCTATTGCTTCATCTTTATCTTTAACTCTTATTATAGGTAAAACTGGTCCAAATGGTTCTTCCCAAGCTAATCTCATATCTGTAGTTACATTATCAAATAGAGTTGGATAGATCATATTACCATCTCTTTTTCCTCCAACCAGCAAATGTGCACCTTTCTCTCTAGCTTCATCTATAAGCTCCCAAACAAAGTCTGCTGATCTTTCATCAATTAACGGTACTATATCAACATCTTCTTCTAAAGGATTTCCGACTTTTAATTTCTCAACTTTTTCTTTAACTTTCTCAACCAACTTATCTGCAACTTCATTTACAACTAAAATTCTTTTTACTGCTGTACATCTTTGTCCTGAGTAAGAATATGCTCCTGCAACTATATTAGATGCTGCAAGATCTAAATCTGCATCCTTTAAAACTATAGCTGCATCTTTTCCTCCTAGTTCCATAAGTAAAGGAACCATTGCTGTTATTCTTGATATTTTAGTTCCGACATCTGTACTTCCTGTAAAGTTTATAAAATCTATTTCAGGATGTGTAACTATATAGTCACCTATATCACTACCTCTTCCAGTTATAGTGTTTAATACCCCAGCTGGCGCACCTGCTTGCTCAAAAACCTTAGCAAGATATAAACCACATAAGCTGCCTTGAGTAGCTGGTTTTAAAACAACAGAGTTTCCTGCAACTATTGCTGGTGCTATCTTTGATGCTGCTAAATTTATTGGATAATTAAATGGAGATATAGCTAAAACTACTCCTAATGGTTCTCTAGTTACTATTGATATTTTATTTCTTTTAAATCCTGGAAAACTATCTCCTGGAATACTTTCTCCTGATAAGTTTTTTGCTGTATCAGCAGTAAATCTTATATAGTCAGCTGACCTTAAAATTTCTGATTCAGAACTTTTTCTATCTTTACCTATTTCTCTCATCATTATATCTGCAATATCATCTAATTTCTCTACTAATATATCGGCAGCTTTATATAATATATCTGCTCTTTTACTTACTGGAACATTTCTCCACTCATTTTGTGCTATTTTAGCACTTTTTATAGACTGATCTACTTCTTCTTTTGTCATCGCTGGAACCTTTCCAACTAGGCAATTTTCGCCTATTGGTGAATATATTTCTATAAACTTTCCACTTTCACTACTAAGCCATTCTCCGTTTACTAAATTTCTAAATGTTCTTTCTTTGCCCCTTATACAACTAAACATATTCATCTACCTACCTTAGCTAATTCTATTTTATTCTTGTCAAATCCAACTATTATCTCACCATCTATATCAATTACAGGTACAGTTCTTTGCCCTGATACCTTGAAAACTTCCTCTCTATCCTCGTGCTTATCAGCTACATTAATCTCTTTATATTCCCAACCCTTCATTTCAAAAAATCTCTTTGCTTTAACACATGATGGGCACCATGATGTTGAATATATTTTTATCATAATATCTCTCCTTTAATCTTTCTTTAATTATTTTTTCTTTTCTACTACATACTTTTCAGCTTGTAGTGCTGCTATAGTTCCATCTGCAACAGCTGTTGTTATTTGTCTATATTCCTTTTCTCTGACATCTCCTGCTACATACACACCTTCTACATTAGTTCTCATACCTTCATCAGCTTTAATATAACCATTAGAAGTTAAATTTATATAATCCTTAAAATGATCTGTCTTCGGTACTGTTCCTATAAATCCAAATATAGCATCCATAGGAATTTCCTTTTCAGATCCATCTTTAGAATTCTTTATTATAGCCTTTTCTACAAAATCTTTTCCATCCACATCAACTAAATCTTCATTGAATAAAACCTCTATCTTAGGATGATTCATGACTTCTTCAATTGTAGCCTTTTCTCCATTAAAATAATTGTGTCTCCTTATCATAACTACTTTGGTCGCAAACTTAGTTAGAAATAATGCTTCTTCTAATGCAGAATTTCCTCCGCCTACAACTCCAACTATTTTTCCATCATACATTGCTCCATCGCAAACTGCACAATAATGAACCCCTTTTCCTGAGAACTTTTCTTCATTTGGAATAGGTAATTTTTTAGGAGTAGCCCCTGTTGCTATTATTACTGTTTTTGTTTTATATATATAACTATTAGTTTCAATTACTTTTTCTTCTCCACTAAAATCAACCTTTTCAACCATATCAAATTCATCTATTTGTGCTCCAAGCTCTTCTGCTTGTTGTTGCATTAAATCTGCTAATTCTGTGCCTGAAACCTTTTTAAATCCAGGATAATTTTCAATTGTATAGCTATTTCTAACCTGTCCGCCTAATATTTGATCTTCTAATAAAAGCATGTCTAGTTTAGCTCTTGTTGCATATATAGCTGCAGTTAACCCAGCTGGTCCACCGCCTATTATCACTAATTCTTTATGTTTAATTTCTTTATTCATAATTTACTCCTTCTACCCCCCAGGGTATATTCTTTGATTTAATTATATGCTTCTATAAGTTAAAATGCAACTATTTTTAAATAATAATTTTTCTTACTTATGTTGATTAATTTATCTTCTCTAATATTATTACTCTATAATCTATAAATTATTAATAAAAAACTAAAGGAAGAAAATAAGAAAATTACAAAAAACAAGAGAAGATTTTTCTCAAAAGAAAATCTTCTCTTTATACTATGATATATGCTCGAAATAAAGTTCCTCTCCATTACAATGTACTTGTAGATTATCTCCACCCTTTATATATCCCTTTAACATTTCTTCACTTAACTTATCTTCAAGTTCTTTTGCTATTATTCTTCTTAAAGGCCTAGCTCCATAATTTATATCTACTCCTTTATTTACTAGAAACTTTTTACTTTCTTCGTTTAAATTAATAGTTATTTTTCTTTCCTTCAACTTATCTATGGTGCTATTTAACATTAGGTTAACTATTTTCAATATATCATTATCTTTTAGCTTATGGAAAATTATTATATCATCTATTCTATTTATGAATTCTGGCTTAAATTGTTTTTTTACTTCATCCATAATACTTTTTTTCATTTTTTCATATTCACTATCATCTATACTGCTTGAAGTTGAAAATCCCATAGTACTTTGTTTTTTAATATCATGTGCTCCTACATTAGAAGTCATTATAACAATAGTATTCTTAAAATTTACAATTCTTCCTTTACTATCCGTTAATCTTCCATCTTCCATTACTTGTAGTAATATATTAAATACATCTGGATGAGCTTTTTCTATTTCATCTAATAAAATTACCGAATATGGATTTCTTCTAACAGCCTCTGTTAGCTGCCCTCCTTCTTCATATCCAATATATCCTGGAGGTGCTCCAACTAATCTAGATACAGAATGCTTTTCCATATATTCAGACATATCAATTCTTATTAAGTTCTTTTTATCTCCAAACATAGCTTCTGCTAGTGCATTAGATAATTCTGTTTTACCAACCCCAGTAGGTCCACAAAATACAAAAGTTCCTATTGGCCTATTAGGATCTTTTAGTCCTACCCTTGCTCTTCTTACTGCTTTAGCTACAGCCATTACTGCTTCCTTTTGACCTACTACTCTTTTATGCAATAAATCCTCCAGCTTTAATAGTTTCTCTGATTCTTGTTCTGTTAGTTTTTCTAACGGAATTCTAGACCAAATAGACACTACTCTTGCAACTTGTTCTTTATTTACTACATAACTATTAGATTCATTATTATTCAAATTTATTTTTAAGTCATCTAAATTACTTATTAATTCTTTTTCTTTATCCCTTAGATATGCAGCTCTTTCAAAGTCTTGATTCTTTATTGACATCTCTTTCTCTTTTGTAATTTCTTTTATTTTTATTTGTAATTCTTTTATATCTGGTGGTGATATCAAATTTTCTATTCTTACTTTTGCTGAAGCTTCATCTATTAAATCTATTGCCTTATCAGGCATAAATCTATCCGTTATATATCTATCAGATAGATCCACAGCAGCTTCTAAAGCTTCATCTTCTATTCTTACCATATGATGTAACTCATATTTTTCCCTAAGCCCTTTTAATATCTCTAGGGTTTCTTCCTTTGATGGTTCTTCTATTATAACAGGTTGAAATCTTCTCTCTAAAGCAGAATCTTTTTCTATATATTTTCTGTATTCATCTATTGTTGTAGCACCAATACATTTTATTTCGCCTCTTGCTAATGCAGGTTTTAAAATATTTGCAGCATCTATTGCACCTTCTGCACCTCCCGCACCAACTATAGTATGAATTTCATCTATAAATATTATTATATCTTGAGAACTTCTTATTTCATCTATAACTTTTTTTAATCTATCTTCAAATTCTCCTCTATATTTAGAACCTGCTACCATAGAAGTTAAGTCTAGCGAAATTAATATTTTATCCTTTAGAATATCTGGAACATTTCCACTAATTATTCTTTGCGCTAATCCTTCTATCACAGCTGTTTTTCCAACTCCAGGCTCTCCTATTAAACAAGGATTATTTTTTATTCTTCTACATAATATTTCTAGTATTCTCTTATTTTCACTCTCTCTGCCTATTACTGGATCTAAGGAGCCTTCCCTCGCCATATCAGTAAGATTTCTTCCATACTGATTTAATAAAGGTGTTTTTATACTTTTTCTCTTATTTTTATCTTCTATTTTTATTTCTTCTGCTTCTTTTTTATATAAATAATCACTTATCTCATTTTTTATAAACTTTAAATCTAATTTTAAATTTGAAAGCATAGTATAAGCTATACCTTCTGTATCATCTATTAATGCTAATAAAATATGCTCAGGATTTATATATTTATGATCATACATCCTTGCTTTAATTAAACTATCATCAAATAATCTTTTTGTTCTTGGATTTAACAACATTTCTCCTACTGATATATCTATATCCCCAAAACCAAGATAATCCTCTATGAGCCTTTTAACCTTATCAATGGTAGCTCCATTAACATATAATACTTGTTTTGCATATCCACCTTCTTTTAGTATCCCTAAAAGAATATGTTCTGTTCCTATATACCCATGTTTAAAATATTGTGATTCCTTCTGAGCCTCTACAAGTACTAATTGTGCTCTCTCATTAAACTTCCCAAAAACCATACATACCTCCATACCCTATTGCTAAACTTAACAATCTTCAGATAAATTTTGGCTATTTAAATTATCTTACGATAATACTACTGTAATAATTCCTTTAAGTATTTGAGATCTTAACTTATTTTTATCTTCAACATTTACTAATGTCCTATCATTTAAGGATATCTTTATTATTTCATATTCTTTTTCTGTAATACTATTAGTGTCCCTTAAATGATTTAATATAGATAATGCGTTTCCATATGTTATACTTTCGCCAATTGAAGTATTTATTAAGTCTACTCTCTCGTCCTTATCATCGTATGTTATTTTTTTAATTACTATGCAGCCCCCGCCACCTCTTTTACTTTCTATTATATAACCCTTCTCATAAGTAAACCTAGTTGTTAGTACATAATTTATTTGTGATGGTGCACATGAAAATTTATCTGCTAATTCATTTCTTTGAATTGATACTTGTCTTTCTCTTTCTTGCTTTATCATATCTTTTATAAAATTCTCTATTGTATCTGAAATTCTTGCCATATTTTCACCTTCTTAAACTTCATTTTAAAACTGACCTTCTTTGACTTTTATTATATATTATAAATCTTAATATGTCCATTTTATAAATTTTATTATCTTTAGTAAGAATATGAATTATATTACAACTTTTACTCAAACTATATAAAGAGGTGATTAAATATGGAAATTAAGTGGATAGGTAACACAAGTTTCTTGATAAAGAACTCAATCGGTAAAAGAATCCTTTTAGACCCCATGCAAATATATCCTTATATAGAAAAGTATGATTTAAAACCAGATATAATTACATTTAGTCATACCCATAATAATGAAATTATTAATAAATTTATTGATAAAGATTGCATAATAATAAATTCTCCCTGTTCATTTTCTAATGATTTTATAAACTTAGATGGTTATGAGACATTTAAAGATGATCTTAATGGTTTTAAACGTGGAGAAAATATAATTTATTATCTAAATATTGATGGTTTTAAGATTTGTCATTTAGGTTCTCTTGGACATAGACTTGACAATAATTTATTAAGTAAATTATCAGATTTAGATTTTTTGTTTATTCCAATTGGTGGGCACTTTTGCTTAGATGGATTTTCAGCTGCTAGACTTGCAATAAATTTAAAGCCAAAATATATAATTCCAATGTGTTTTAAAAATTCTTCCGAATATTTTTATTTAGATGGCCCTCATAAATTCTTATCTTCTATAAAAAACATCTTCTCTTATGATTGTAGTACCATATATTCAGATGATTTATCTTTTGGAGATAAATGCTCTGTCATACTATTATCAACATAAAAATAAAGAACCGCTAAATTAGCGGTTCTTTATGTAAATTATGCTTGTACTGGAGCTCCTACTGGACAAACATTTGCACAGTTTCCACAATCTATGCAAGTATCCTCATCGATAACGAATTGAGTATCTCCTTGACTTATAGCATTAACTGGACATTCTGCAGCACATGCGCCACAGTTTACACATGAATCTTCAATCTTAAATGCCATAAAAGCACCTCCTAATATTATGAATTTATTTCACAATCTATTTTATCACAATGATTTAAATTTTAAAAGGCTTAAGAAGAATTTATACAATATTGATGATAGACTTTAGATTACACTATATCCTGCTTCTTCAATTGATATTGCTATTTCATCAACTCTTATACTTTTATCATCATATACTACATTTACTTCTTGCTTATCTAAATTGATTTCGCAAGCAACAACCCCTTCATTATGTGATATAGCTTCTCTTATGTTAATAACATCCTTATTTGTATTAAGATTAGCTATCTTTAATACTGACTTCATTCAGCTTCCCCCTTTAATTCTCTTTAATAAGATCTTTTAATAACTTTTTATCCTCTGGTGATTCAATTTCTAGCTTTATATCCGATTCATCTACTGAATCTTCATAACTACCTTCTATAAGCTCAATATTGTCTATTTTAAACTCTTCTATAACTTCTTCATCGCCTCTTCTATATTTAACCTTTATACTTTCCTTAACTATATTGTTACCTACTACTTCTCCTTTTACATCACCTATTTTGACAATTGATTCAACTTTAGGTAATCTCTTTCTTATATCTTCATATGTACTTTGTTCATAATTTAAACAACACATAAGTCTTCCACATATTCCTGATATTTTAGTTGGATTAAGTGACAAGTTTTGTTCCTTTGCCATTTTTATAGATACTGATGCAAAATCGCCTAAAAAAGTTGAACAGCAAAGTGACCTTCCACAAGGCCCTAACCCACCTAGCATCTTTGCTTCATCCCTAACACCGATTTGTCTTAACTCTATTCTTGTTTTAAATATAGTGGCTAAATCCTTAACTAGTTCTCTAAAATCAACTCTTCCATCTGCTGTAAAATAGAATATAACCTTATTATTATCAAAAGTGTACTCTACATCTATTAATTTCATGTTTAATGCATGCTCTTCTATTTTCTTTAAGCATATTTCTAAGGCGTCTTTTTCTTTTAATTTATTATCTTTATGTTTATTTATATCTTCCTCTTCGGCAACTCTTAAAACACTTTTTAAAGGAGCTACTATATCTGATTCGGATATTTCTTTAATACCTATTACACACTCCCCAAACTCTATTCCTCTTGCTGTTTCTACAACCGCAAAATCACCTTTTTTTATGCTTAATCCATTTGGATCAAAATAATATATCTTACCGGCTTTTTTAAATCTTATACCTACAACTTTTATCATTATTAAACCTCCATAAATCCTATAAGCATTACTCTAATAGTTAATTGAAAATTAGAATTACTTAATATTGTTTTTCTAGCTTCTCCTATTTTATCAATAATTTTATTAAGTTTCTTATAGGACATTTCAATAGCTAATTGTTTTATATTTTCTATTTTATCCCCATTTATTATTACATTAATTTCATTTACTTCTTTATAGACAATTATATCTCTTATAAAGGAGGCTAAAATGTTTAATATTTCTTCCTTTTTATCCTTATATGATAATATCTTAACTTCAAAATCTAATAATTTTTGAAGATTTCCATTAACTAATATATATAACAAATCAATTAGTAAATTTCTTAAATCCTTTAATGAAGAATCCCTTAAAAACTTTTCCGCTTTTCCTGGAATACCTTCACTATATGAAATTGCAGCCTTAATTTCTTCGTTACTATAATTCTCTGTTCCTAATCTTTCTATATAAAGCTTAACTTCATCTTTTGTTAGTGGAGTTAATTTATATATCTGACATCTTGATTTTATAGTATCCAAAATAAGTTCTAAACTTTCACATAATAAAATTATAAATACACCTTTTGGTGGCTCTTCTATAGTTTTTAAAAGAGCATTTTGAGCTTGCACTGTCATCTTATTTCCATCATGAATTATTATAACCTTCTTATCTCCCTCAAATGGCTTCTTACTTACCTCATCTACTACGTCTCTTACATCATCTACTCCAAAGGAAGACTTTTTACATCTATAATTTACAATATCAACATAATTTCTATCTTGATGACCGCCTAATATATTTATTGCTATTAATTTAGCTAAATTACTTTTTCCAATACCATCTTCTCCAACAATTATATGTGCATGGGAAATTTCTCCGGTTAATATTCTTTTTCTTAAACTTTCAATTATTCTTTCATGTCCAATAAAATGTCCCATTACACCCTCCAATGTAACTATATTTTAATAAACTGATCTACATCTATAACAAATACAGTTGCCCCTCCAACTTCAATTTCTATAGGATAAGACATATACATGTCAACATTTCCTGTAATAGGAGTTGGTGTTGTTATAATTTGCTTTCTAGTTTTACAAATATCTTCTACAACATCTATAACATCTTTAACTTTACTTTCTTCTACCCCTATAATTAATGTTGTATTTCCTGATTTTAAGAATCCTCCAGTAGATGCTAATTTAGTAACTCTAAATCCAGCCTCTGTCATTGCATCAACTAAATCTAAAGCATCATCGTCTTGGACCATAGCTATTACTAACTTCATATTAACCCCTCCAATAAATTTATACTCCTTTAACAATATTCTATCATAAAAGAGATAAAAATTAATTAAAAAAATTTTTCTATACTATATTTTATTCAATAAAGTTAATAATTATTTCCTTAACTTCACTAAAGACCTCTTCTATTGATTTTTCAGCGTCTATTTTTATAAATTTATCTTTGTTACCTTCGTATAGCTTATGGTAACCTTCCCTAACCTTATTATGAAAGTCCATTTTTTCTAAATCTAATCTATTTACTTCTCTACCTTTATTTTTATTTATTCTTGATAATCCTATTTGTGGGGACACATCAAATAAAATGTTTAAGTCAGGCATGTACTCTCCAACTGCAAACTTATTTATTTGATATATGTCACTCATTCCTATACCTCTTGCATATCCTTGATAAGCTAATGATGAATATATAAATCTGTCACATAGAACTATTACACCATCATTCAACTTTGGTACAACTCTTTCTACTAAATGTTGTCTTCTTGCTGCTGTATATAATAAAGCTTCTGTTTTCCCATCCATACTAGTATTTTTAGTATCTAATATTATTTTTCTTATGTCTTCTGATATTTGTATTCCACCTGGTTCTCTTGTTTTTATACAATTTATATTATTCTCAATTAAATATTCATATATCATTTCTAAAATTGTACTTTTACCAGATCCTTCTCCACCTTCAAATACTATAAATTTTCCTCTGTTCATTTATTTATACCTCATATCATTTTATATTATAGTTACTTAAAAGCCAACATTTAACCTTTTCCTTATAATAATCGTATTCAAAATCCTCTACGCTTATATTAGATATCTTATTGTTGCAGTATTGACATAATAAGCTTTTTTCTATAATTATATCACTATATATTTCATTTCCACAAACCTTACATTTATTTTCATTTTTATCTATACCTTTTATTAATAAATCCATATAACCTCATCCTTTTATAATAATTTTTTATTATAATTCTCACCTAATAATTGTATTCTTATACTTTTCTAAAAAGTTATATTTAATAAATAATTATTTGTATTTAAGGGAAACTTAAAAGTAAGATAATTTGGGAGGACGATACTATGAAACAAGAAATGATTAGTAATTTAGAAAAATATAAAGATGATATAAAAAATTTAAACACTTATTTATATAATAATCCAGAAGAAAGTTATAAAGAGTATAATGGTTATAATTATATTTGCGACTTTTTAATTAATAATAATTTTAATGTGAAAAGAAAATTTTTAGACTTAGAAACATCATTTTATGCTTCTAAAGGTAATGGCTGTCCTAAGATTTGTTTTATATGTGAATATGATGCGGTTCCAGGTGAAGGGCATTTAACTGGTCATAACTTATTAACTACTACTTCAATTGCAGCTGCATTATCCTTAGGTTCAATAATAGAAAAAATAGGTGGAAGCGTAATAATTATAGGGTGTCCAGGTGAATATCTCGGGGGAACAAAATCGGTCATGGTTAAGCAAGGAGTATTTGATGATATAGATGTAGTACTACTTGCACATCCTGATATTGTGACCTCTGAAAGTGGAAGTTCATCTGCAATAATTCCTTTAAGCATTAAATTTATAGGCCATAGTGGGTTAAGTTTTTTGAATAAAGGTACTTATACCTCATTAGATGGAATACTTTTAACTTTTAATATTCTAAATTCATTATTAAAAGGATTTCCTGAAGATGTCGAAGTCAATTCTATTTTATCTAATGGAGGATTTACACCTTTATTATTACCGCTAGAATCTGAAGCTAAGTTTTATATTCGAGCCAAAGAGATGGATATAGCAAAAATAGCTGAAAGTAAGCTAAGAGAAATAGCTATTTACGTTTCTAAATTAATAAGAGTACAATATTCAATTTCTTTATATGAACCTGAAAATGAGGAATTAGTAACAAATAGAACTTTAAATAGATTATTTAGTCATAACTTAAAAGAAAATGGAATAATAAACATTGCAGACTCTAGAGATATTTATTCTGGATTAAGTTTAGGAATAGTAAGTAAAAAGGTTCCTTGTATTCATCCATATATCTCTGTAGTCCCTAATGAAGATATAAAATATGGTACAAAGGACTTTGCTAAAGCTACTATAACAGATTATGCATTTGATGAAGCTATGAAAGCTGCACTATCATTATCATTTACAGGATATGATATTATACTGAATGAAAATCTTTTGTCAGAAGTAAAAAGTGAATTCTATAAGAAATAAATCTCTATATAAGATATATAGCGTTTAAATAAACACTATATATCTTTTTTATTATATACATGATTTTTATATAAAATTTATTTATTGTATTACAAATGGCCATATTAATAGTATAATTAACTTTGGAATCTATTTAAGGAGGTTAATTATGATACAAATTTACAAAAGTATTAGCGAGCAAAATCCAACATTAAAGGTTCTTGATAATTTAGAAGCTGGTTGTTGGATCAATATTATAGCGCCTTCAGATGAAGAGTTAATTTTAATTTCTAAAAAAACAGGAGTTCCTTTGTCATTCTTAAAGGCTCCTCTTGATGATGAAGAAACCTCTCGTATAGATATAGAAGATAATTGTTTATTAGTTGTAGTTGATATTCCTTTCACAGAGATGGAAGATAATTCTCTTACATATGACACATATCCTTTAGCAATAATTCATACAGAAAAGCAACTTATTACTGTGTGTTTAAAAAATAGTCGTATTTTAACAGATTTTATAAATGGTAAAGTTAAATCATTCTATTCATTTAAGAAATCAAGATTTATATTACAAATATTAAACAAAATATCAACATCTTACTTAATTTACTTGCGTCAAATCGATAAAAAAAGTTTAATGATAGAAAAAAGATTACATAAATCAATGAAGAATAGAGAATTGATTCAACTGCATTCATTAGAAAAATCATTGGTTTACTTTTCAACATCTCTTAAAGCTAATGAGATAACATTAGAAAAGATGCTTAAATTAGAAATAATGCAAAAATACGAAGAAGATCAAGATGTATTAGAGGATGTTATAATTGAAAATAAACAAGCTATTGAGATGACAGAAATATATAGTAACATACTTGCCAGTACTATGGACTTTTTTGCTTCTGTTATTTCAAACAACTTAAATATAGTTATGAAGGTTTTAGCATCAGTTACCATAATAATGGCTATTCCTACTGTTATTGGTGGACTATTTGGAATGAATTTTACTCGAATGCCACTTATACATAATGAGTATGGCTTCGAAATTACTATGATTGCAACGTTAATATTAAGCCTTGGTACTGCATATATATTATATAGAAAAGATATGTTTTCTTAGAAATAAAGCTAGTTGAAGTACTAGCTTTATTTTTTTGGTAGTATATTAACATATAAATAATTTTAAGTAGGTGTATATGTTGTTAAAATTGAAATCATTAACTAAATCCTCTACTGTTGGTATTATTGCTCCAGCATCTCCTGAGTCAAAAGATTTTATTGATAATAAAATAGATATCTTTAAAAAACTAGGATTTAAAATAAAAAAATCAGAGCACTTATATGATTCATATGGATATCTAGCTGGTAATGATAAAAGTCGTGCAGAAGATCTTAATTCTATGTTTGCAGATAAAGAAGTAGATGCTATAGTTTGCCTTAGGGGGGGCTATGGTTCAATTAGAATGGCTCCTTATTTAGATTTAAAGATTATTAGAAATAATCCAAAAATATTTTGTGGCTATAGTGATATAACCTTATTATTAAATTATATAAATAGAACTTGTAAATTTCCTACCTTTCATGGTCCAATGATAACTTCAAACTTTAGTGATATTATGACAAAAGAATTCTTTTTAAAAGTTTTGCAGAATAATAGTTCTAAAATCCAGTACGATTTAAAAGAATTATGTGCCGATAATTATATAACATTTAACAATAAAAATTTTAGCGGTAGTATAGTTGGTGGAAATTTATCAATAATATGTTCAACTATCGGAACACCATACGAAATAGATTTTAAAAACAACATCTTACTCATCGAAGATATTAATGAAAGTCCTTATGCTGTGGATAGAATGTTATCCCAACTTATTTCCTGTGGAAAACTTCAACAAAGTTGTGGAGTACTCTTAGGATACTTTACAGATTGTATTAATAAACCTACTGATTTTTCAATAGAAGAAATTATAAGGCAAAAATTAGTCCCTCTAAATATCCCTATAATTAATGGAATTCCGATAGGACATGATTATCCTAATATTACTATTCCAATAGGAGCTCAATTTGAGTTTTTTAGTGATACTAATTTACTTATTCAAAAGAAGGTATTATTTAAATCTTAATATTAATTAAATTATTACAATACTTTCTTTTTATTTTATAATTACTTCATCTTCTATAAAAGTTCACAAAAAAAATCCTACAAGAAATTCTTGTAGGATTTTTTGGAGGCGCCACCCGGATTTGAACCGGGGGATAAAGGTTTTGCAGACCTCTGCCTTACCACTTGGCTATAGCGCCATACCTGGTGGCTCGACCAGGAATCGAACCAGGGACACGAGGATTTTCAGTCCTCTGCTCTACCGACTGAGCTATCGAGCCACATACCTAGCAACGTTCTACTCTCCCACACAGTCTCCCATGCAGTACCATCGACGCTGTAGAGCTTAACTTTCCTGTTCGGAATGGAAAGGAGTGTTTCCTCTACGCCATCATCACTAGATAAGTAACGGTCCAAATTTTAATTTGGCTACCGGAACTTATGCAAATTGCCTTAGCAATTTGTATTCCTTTTTCAGAGTATTCTCTGAAAATTGCATATGAATTATAAATTTCAACCAAATCTTTGTGTTTTTTT
>NZ_ASRV01000026.1 GCF_000401215.1 Clostridium sartagoforme AAU1
ATTTTTCTTCCTAATGAAATCTTCCTTAGATAAATTAATCATAAAATCACCCCCTATTTTACTGAATAAGTAAGAATACAAATATGAAAGAATATATAAAAAAGCCACTTTGCCCCCAAATGGGACAAAGTGACTTGTGCCACCCATTTTTACTGTACAAAAATAGAATAAAAAAAATACCTCATCCAAAATAGGACGAAATATTATTATTTCGTTATGCCACCCATGTACATAAATTTTCAGGTACAGATTAAATTAATATCGATACCCTGTTATTTTAACGGCTAACTCCCCGTGCATCTCTACTATAGTTTCGAAATGCCACCTCAAAGACCCATTCAATAATAGCTACAGTATTTGGCTCGCACCACCCCAAACTCGCTAGATCTAAATTCTATTATTTACTCCTTCTTCTCACTGGTTTTACTTATAATATATTAGATATTATATGAAACTCTAGAAAAAATTTCAATATATTTTAAAAATTTTTTTAATTAAAAGAAGAAGGTCTTAAGACCTTCTTCTTTTAATTAATTATACATATTCTTTTAAATTAATAATAAATTATTATTATTTTAATTCAAAAGAATTACAATCTGTACATTGTGCCTCTGTTGGATTTTTTTCATGAGTTCCAACTTCAATTGATGATAGTGTACAATATCTTTCATGTGTATTATTATACTTACATTCTTCAACTGTACATTTTATACTTGGATTTTTATTCATTATAATCACCACCTTACGAACTTATTATTTACTTTTAAATAGATACTATTCATAGAAAATAATAGATTTAAAGTGATGATATTCAATTATTCTTTCTAATCCTTTATTTCACATTAAATTTATGAAATTTAGAATTCCTTTGCAATTTCCTTTGCTTCTTCAATTGCTTTATTAACAATTGCTTCTACATCCATTCCTTGTACATCAAGATTTTCTGCTGCAACACTCTTAATATCCTTTACTCCAAAGAAGCCTAATATTGTTCTTAAGTATCTTTCTCCCATTTCAAATTGTGAAGTTACTGGGTTTGTATAATCTCCACCTCTTCCTGAAACTATAATAGCTTTAGTAGCCTTACATATTCCAACTGGGCCATTTGCAGTATATTTAAAAGTTATTCCAGTTACACTTGTATAATCAAAATAAGCTTTTACTATTGCTGGAACACCTAAATTCCACATTGGTGCTGCAATAACAATTTTATCAGCTTCTGCCATTTGATAAGCATATTTTAATATTGGGTGATTTTTACTTTCTTCAGTTTTTTCACCAAATACTGATTGTAAATCATCTAGTCTTAAAAAATCTATTTTTTCATTATATAAATCTAAAACTGTAATTTCATCATTTGGATTATTCTTTTTATATTCTTCAATAAAACTATCTGATACTCTAAATGTTCTTGATTGTCCCTCTGGTTTAATATTTGCTTTTACATATAGTACTTTACTCATGTCTTCCTCCTAATTTCAATTAACGCATATAATCTGCATTTAATTTTGTATAATTTTATAATATAAATATTAAAGTATTTTAGAATATTTTTCAAGAAATAATTATCAATTAATAATAATTATTTCTTTTGTCTTTTATTTAATACTTAACAAATATATTATTTCCCTTCTATATGCAAAATATTATAATAATTCACTAGTTTTAAAAGGGAACAAGTGTCAGGTAACATGTAGCAAGGAACAGGTGTCAGGTAACAGGGAACAAGTAGCAGGTAGTGTATAATTTAATTTTGATAAGCAAAATATATCCTATTCTCCATAAACCTTTTTCTTCAACGCCAGTCCTGCCTTAGTTACTGCAACTCCACCAAGAGCTGTTTCTCTTAATTCAGCTGGTAAGCTTCTTCCTACCTTATACATTGCTGATACAGTGTCATCAAAAGGTATTTTTGATTCTACCCCTGCCATAACCAAGTCAACTGTACATAAGGCACTTATAGCTCCTGAAGCATTTCTTTTAGCACATGGAATTTCAACTAATCCTGCAACTGGATCACAAACTAATCCTAGTATATTTTTAAAAACTATAGCTCCTGCATCTAATGACATTTTAGGTGTTCCACCCATCATTTCTACAACAGCTGCTGCTGCCATTGCTGAGGCTGATCCACACTCTGCTTGGCATCCACCTTCTGCTCCTGCAAATGTAGCGTTTCTTCCTATAATCATTCCAACAGCTGCTGCTGCAAATAATGCTTTCATTAGTTCTTCATCATTTTTATTAAGTTTTTCTCCTGCTGTCAATATTACTGCAGGCAAAATTCCACATGATCCTGCTGTAGGGCAAGCAACTATTTTTCCCATAGATGCATTAACTTCTGAGGATGAAAGTGCCATGGACATTGCTAAAACCATAGTGTCTCCTGTTAAGGAATTTCCTGATTTTAAGTATTGCTGCATTTTATATGCATCTCCACCTATTAAACCACTAACTGAAAATATTTCTTTTTTTCTTGCTTCTGATGCTGCATCTTTCATTACATCTAATGTTTTTTTCATTTTCAAAAATACTTCTTCTCTTGATAAATCATTATCTTCCATTTCTCTTATTATTGCATACTCACTTAATGAAATTGACTGCTCTTCACATATATGTATAAGTTCTTCTCCTGATTTTGCTATGTCCAAACTACTCACCTTCCTCCACTTTATTTATAAGTATTACTTGTTCTATTCCTTCAACAGATTTAATTTCTTCAATTAAATCCTTTGAAATTTTACTATCTACTTCAAAGGTCATAGTAGCATTTTTTCCTTTTTGACTTCTTCCTAAATTTAAAAAGGCTATATTAACTTTATGACTATATAAAATATTAGTTACTTTTGCTACAGTTCCAGGTATATCTTTATGTGAAGTTATTATAGTAGCATATGCTCCAGTAAATTTAACTTTATTTCCATTTATTTCGACTATCTCGATATTTCCTCCACCTACTGAACTTCCTATAACATCGCAACTTTTTCCATTTTGACACTTCATCAAAAATCTAACAGTATTAGGATGATAATCACCTAAATCTTCATCCCTAAATGTTATTTTTATTCCCTTTTCTTTTGCAATTTCAAGAGAATCCCTAAGCCTTTTATCTGATGGATCCATTTCCATTATTCCTGCAACTAATGCTCTATCTGTACCATGGCCTTTATAGGTTTTGCCAAAAGATCCATGTAATAAAAAAGTAACTTCTACAATTTCATCCCCTGCAATTGCACGTGCAACTTTACCTAATCTTGCTGCCCCTGCTGTATGTGAAGAAGAGGGTCCTACCATTATAGGTCCCAATATATCAAAAACACCCATGCTACTCATTGTTACCTCCATTTTCCAGTTGAAAGCTAATAATTAATGATCATATCAGCACCATCCACTGGCTTCATCTTTTTTATTGTCAGAAATATTATATATATGTTTCAATTAATAATCTACATATTTAAGACAATATAATGCTAATAGTTAGTATATTTACTTCAGTTTGTATTTCATAATTTACAGTCTTATCTAGTTGATAATTAATAACTATTCACTGTGCCTTGTAATCTGTTCACGGTGAACTAATTAAAACTATTGTTTATAAAATACGCTTCCTCCAATGAATTCACGTAAGATACGGTTTAATTGAAAAGCTTAACTAAACTTACGCTATATATTTTTATTAAATATGGACTTTCTTTAAAATAAATATCGTATTTTTTCTTATTCTTTATAAATTGAATATCTGTTACATAAGTACTTTGTTTTCTTACTTTAATTTCATCTATTTCACGTTTTTTATACTTTACTATATTATTTTTTCTTATAACTTCAAGTTCATTTGTATCAATATTATAAATGATATTATTCCTATTAGAAATTCTATAAAAATAAGCTATTATAAATAAAATAAAAACCATAACTAGTAACATTATTTCTAATCTAAGTTTCATGATGTTTATTATTGTGTACGGTATCCACCAGATAAAAAATGATAAGCCTTGATTTGTAATTTTACTATAATTAAATAATATGCTTTCCTTATTTAATTCTTTTCTTAACTCATCAAGTTTACTTCTTTCACTCCATAAAATCGAATTTATACTAATAGAGTAAACTCTACCACTATAAGTTAGTATCCCTAAAACACTTTCATCATAAAATATACTTCTAATATCACTCTTTTTTATAATATACTTCTTAAATAACTTTTTATAAATAACATTGCTATCATTTACCTCTAAAATTATTTTCCCATAATCACTTTTTAATACCATAAAAACCCCCAAGTTTATTTCAGTTCACAGTTTACAGTTCACAATTCACAGTTTTCTCTAATTGTTAATTAATAACTGTGCACTGTATCTTGTGAACTGTGACCTAATCTAAATATTAGTATTTATAAAACACGCTTCCTCCAATGAATTCTCGTAGGATACTGTTTGTTGGAACACAGTCTTTATCTATTTCTTTAAAGAATCCTAAGAAAGATTTTAATCTGCTTGCTTCTAAATACACTGAACTATCTTCACTAATTTTGTCTAACTCTTCTAAGGCATATTTCTTTAATACGCATAATTCATAAACTAAGGTAGAATTGAACATTACATCTGCTTCTTCTTGAAAAACGAAAATATTTTTTTCCTCACCTCTTCTAATAGATGGCCACATCTTTAATGTATCTTCTCCGCCATATCCCCTTGATAAGTAATCTCTAACTATTCTTCTTACTCTTCTTATATCGGTAGTTGCAATTCTATTATGATTATCAAGATTTAATTGTGTTAATGCTGATATATATATTTTAAATTTCTGCTTATCTGAAATAGCTGATGTTAAAATAGGATTTAATCCATGAATTCCTTCTATTAAAAGAACTCCATTACTTGGAAGAATAAGTTTATGACCTATCCATTCTCTTTCCCCTTTTCTAAAATTATAACTTGGAATTTCTACTTCTTCGCCCTTTAACAAACTGCATAAATGTTTATTAAATAAATCTAAATCTAATGAATATACACTTTCAAAATCATATTCTCCATTTTCATCTTTTGGAGTATGATCTCTATCTACAAAGTAATCATCTAAAGATATAGGGATTGGTACGTGTCCATTTACTCTAAGCTGTATTGATAATCTATTAGCAAAACTTGTTTTGCCGGAAGAACTTGGTCCTGCTATTAATACAACTTTTGTTTCTTTTCTTTCATTTATCATATCTGCTATTTGAGCAATTTTCTTTTCATGAAGAGCTTCTGAAACCATAACCAAATCTCTAAATTCTTTATTTTCTACTTTATCATTTAATGAACCAACTTCTCCAACATCTAAAATATTAAGCCATCTTTCTGTTTCTATAAATATTTGAGATAACTTTCTATTTTCTTTAAAATCTGCTACAACATTTAAATCACTTTTTTTAGGATATCTTAGCACAAATCCTGGTTCATAATACATTAAATCAAAAGCTTTTATAATTCCTGTTGAATATGCCATTTGCCCATAAAAATAATCATATCTTCCATCTAATTCATATAACTTAACATTTTCAAAATTCACATGATTTAACAATGAAACCTTATCTTCCATGCCATATCCTGTAAATATTTCAATGGCTTTTTCTCTTTTAACTTTTATCCTTTTTATTGGAATATCTTCATCTATAAGCTCCTTCATGCGAACCTTTATCTTATCTATATCTTCCTTATTCAATACTTCTTCCTTATGAAGTTCACCAAACACACCCTCTCCAATGCTATGCTCAATTGTTATAATTGAATCATCATAAAGATCTAATGTAGCTTTTATAAAAATGAATTGTAGAGTTCTAGTGTAAATTTTATATCCTATTGGGCTATCAAATTCTATTAATTCTATTTTTCCATCTCTATATATTTCGCGAAATAATTCATAATAATCTTTATCTAATCTGCATAATGCTATTTTAGTTGAATCAATATTTAAAAAGTTTTCTATAAATTCCTTATAAGTAGTTCCTTTGTTAACCAAATGTTCTTTGTTTTTATAAATTATTTTAAAAGTATTCATTCCTCGTCCTCCTTGAAATAAACTTTGTCAATATTTTCTAAACATCTTTATTTAATATTATATACTGTATATGAAAAAATCTATAAAATTTCCTACTATATTAATCTTTATTAATATAAGAATAAACTTGTTAATTTATACGAATACTATGTTTTATGAGGTGATTTTACATGTTTATTGTACTAATAAGAACCATTTTTCTTTATGCCTTAGTAATACTTGTGATTAGATTAATGGGAAAGAGACAAATAGGTGAATTACAACCTTATGAATTTGTAATTACTATAATGATTTCAGACTTAGCTGCTTTACCTATGCAAGATACAAGATTACCTTTAATATTAGGAATTATACCTATTATTACTTTACTATTTATAAAAACAGTGTTATCTATAATTCAATTAAAAAGCCAAAAAGCTAGAAAAATTTTAGAAGGTGAACCTTGTATATTAATTACTAGAGGTAAAATAAATTTTGAAACATTAAGAAAACAACAAATTAATTTAGATGAACTCATGGAAGAAATAAGACTTGCTGGATATTTTGATTTAAGTGAAATAGAATTTGGAATATTAGAAAACAATGGTCAAATGTCATTTTTAACTTCTGATAAATCTAGAAAAGATTCTTCTAATAATAATTCTAATAATAAAACTAAAGAAGTTAAACCTCAATTACCAGTCATCTACATACTAGATGGTAAAATAAATAAAAATGCTTTAACATCTTGTGGTAAAACTGATGATTGGGTTAAAAGTGAATTAAAAAAACATAATATAAATTCAATTAAAAATGTTTTAATTGCAATGACAGATACAAATGGTAAATTTGTTTGCCAATTACATAATAATAAGGGGGTAAAATAATGAAAAATAGTGTTATTTCTGTACTCCTTTTTATAGTATTAGTTTTTTCATTACTATTTCTTAACAATAAATTTGTGTCTCTTTGCGATGATATAATTATTAAATGTGAAGAAATTGAAGTTTTACTAGATGATAAAAATGAATTATTAGCATATGAAACTTCAGTTGAGTTGTTAGAATTTATAAAAGAAAGAGCTTCAATTCCTGCTATATACTTAAATCATGCAGATTATGATTTTCTTATGAATGAATCTTTAAAACTCTCTCTTTATATAAAGGGAGAGGATAAAGCTGAATCCTTAGCAACTCTCCATGTACTAAGATATACTGCTGAACATCTAAAAAACTTACAAAAACCTGATATTAAAAACTTACTTTAAGCCTCAATATAATTTCACAAAACTTATTTAACATAATTTAATTATACTATAGCAAATCTAAGAATAAATTTGCTATAGTTTTTTGTTTATATTCACTATTCATTATAAAAATTCATCATTTCATATAAAAACCTGTATTTTTAATTTTTATACATAAATATTGAATAATTATAAAATTTCTTATTGCATAATTATACCTTAAGTCGTATAATTATAAACGTAGCTTTTATTGGATTATAAAGCAATTATTAAATATACTGATTTTATTTGGTAATAAAAAAGTTATAAATATATAAGGGGGCTTAATTATATGAAAAAATTTAACAAAGTTGTACTAGCTTATTCTGGAGGTCTTGATACTTCAATAATCATTTCTTGGCTTAAAGAAAATTATGGCTGCGAAGTTATTGCTGTTGTTGGAAATGTTGGACAAAAAGATGAATTAATAGGCTTAGAAGAAAAAGCAATTAAAACTGGGGCATCAAAGTGTTATATCGAAGATTTAACTTCTGAATTTGTTAATGATTATATTTTTCCAACTATTCAAGCTAATGCAATTTATGAAGGAAAATATCTTTTAGGGACTTCTTTTGCAAGACCTATTATAGGAAAAAGATTAGTTGAAATTGCACTTGCTGAAGGTGCAGATGCAATTTGCCATGGTTGTACTGGTAAAGGAAATGATCAAGTTAGATTTGAACTTGCTGTTAAAGCCTTTGCACCAGATATGGATATTATAGCTCCTTGGAGAATTTGGGATATTAAATCAAGAGAAGAAGAAATAGAATATGCTTTAGATAGAAAGATTCCTATTTCAATAAGTTATGAAACTAATTATAGCAAGGATAAGAACTTATGGCATTTAAGTCATGAAGGTTTAGATTTAGAAGATCCAAATAACGAACCTAAATACGATAAAATCTTAGAATTATCTAATACTTTAGAAAATGCTCCAGATAAAGCAACTTATATTACATTAAAATTTGAAAAAGGTATTCCAGTTGCACTAAATGGTGAAGAAGTAGATGGTGTTACATTAATAGAAAAACTTAATAAAATTGGTGGAGAAAATGCCATTGGAATAATTGATATGGTTGAAAATAGATTAGTTGGTATGAAATCAAGAGGTGTTTATGAAACTCCAGGTGGAACTATCCTATATAGAGCTCATAAAGATCTTGAAGAAATTTGTCTTGATAAAGAAACTTCTCATTATAAAGAGTTAGTTGCTTTAAAATTTGCAGAATTAGTTTACAACGGTCAATGGTTTACTCCACTTAGAGAGGCACTTTCAGCCTTTGTAAGTAAGACTCAAGAAACTGTAACTGGTGAAGTAAAACTTAAATTATATAAGGGAAATATAATTAATGCTGGAATGACATCTCCTTATTCATTATATAGTGAAGAATATGCAACCTTTGGTGAAGATGCTGTATATGATCAAAAAGATTCTGCTGGTTTTATAAATTTATTTGGTCTACCTATAACTGTTAAAGCAAAAATGAATGAAGCTTTAAAAAAGGCTGGTAAGTAAAATGAAGCTTTGGGGTGGACGTTTTGAAAAAGGAGTTAATTCATTAGTTAATGACTTTAATTCTTCAATTAGAACAGATTCAAGAATGTATAAAGAAGATATTCTTGGTAGCTTAGCTCATGTAAAAATGTTAGGAAGACAAAATATTATTTCTAATGAAGATAGTATAAAAATAGCAGAAGGTTTAGAAACAATTTTAAAAAGATTAGAAAATGGAGTTATAAAAATTAATGAAGCATCTGAAGATATTCATAGCTTTATAGAGGAAACTTTAACTTATTATATAGGTGAAGAAGGTAAAAAACTTCACACTGGAAGAAGTAGAAATGATCAGGTTACTTTAGACACTAAGCTATATCTAAAAAAATATCTTATAGATATTGCAAATGATATTATTTCTCTTCAAGAAACACTTTATAAAAAGGCAAAAGAAAATATTTATACTATAATGCCTGGATATACACATATGCAAAAAGCACAACCAATTACATTTGCTCATCATCTTCTTGCCTATTGTGAAATGTTTAAAAGAGATTTAAGCAGGCTGCTTGATTGCTATAAAAGATTGGATGAAATGCCTTTAGGAAGTGGAGCTCTTGCAACTTCTACTTATAATATAGACAGGCTTTCAGTAGCAAATGATTTAGGCTTTGCTTCTATTACACTAAACAGCTTAGATTCTGTTTCTGATAGAGATTATGCAATAGAGTCATTATCAAATTTATCTATGATAATGATGCATCTATCAAGATTTTCTGAAGAAATTATTATTTGGGCCACTAATGAATTTAATTTTATAGAATTATCTGATGAATATAGTACAGGTAGTAGTATTATGCCTCAAAAGAAAAATCCAGATGTTGCTGAACTAGTAAGAGGTAAAACAGGAAGAGTTTATGGAGACTTAATAACTCTTCTTACTGTTATGAAGGGACTTCCACTAGCTTATAACAAAGATATGCAAGAAGATAAAGAAGCATTATTTGATGCTTTAGATACAGTAACTATATCTCTTAGGACTTTTAATGGAATGTTAGACACATTAAAAATTAACAAAGAAACTATGAAAAAAGGCGCTTCTATGGGATTTACAAATGCTACAGATGTTGCTGATTATTTAGTGAAAAATAATGTACCCTTTAGAACTGCTCATGAAATAGTTGGTGAAATAGTTCTTTATTGTATAAAAGAAAATATTGCAATTGATGATCTTTCATTAGATAAGCTTAAGGAGTTTTCTCTTGTTTTTAAAGAAGACATATATGAAGCAATTAGTTTAACAACTTGTGTTGAAGAAAGAAAAGTATTAGGTGGACCTAGCTCCTCTTCAGTTAAAATACAGCTAGATTTACTTTTAAAATCAATAGAAAGTACTAAGGAGGCATTACAATGCTTAAAGTAGGAATAATTGGTGCAACTGGATATGTAGGCGCTGAATTAATTAGACTTTTACTAAATCATTCTAAAGTTACTATTGAAGCTATAAGTTCAATTTCTTATGAAGGTGAAGAAATTTCTTCTATATATAAAAACTTTTATGGAGTTACAAACTTAATATGTGAAAATCAAGAAGAAGTTATAGAAAAATGTGATGTAATATTTGCTGCTTTGCCTCATGGGCTTAGTGAAGAAATTGCAGAACTTGTTAATAAAAACAATAAAATCCTTATAGATCTTGGAGCTGATTTTAGATTAAACAATGAATATGAGTATGAAAGATGGTATGGAAAAAAGTTTTTATATAAGAATCTTCACAAAAGTAGCATTTATGCCCTACCAGAGCATAATAGAGAAAAAATTAAAGAACATAAAATAATTGCTAATCCTGGATGCTATCCAACATCAATAGAGCTTGGGTTAATGCCATTATTAAAAAATTCATTAATTAAACTAGATAATATAATCTGTGATTCAAAATCTGGAGCTACTGGAGCAGGTAGAGGACTTACTTTAAAATCACACTATGCTGAATTAAACGAAAACTTTTCCCCATATGGAATAGGAAGTCATAGACATATCCCAGAAATAGAACAATGTCTTTCAGATATAGCTGAGGAAGAAGTAAAAATAACTTTTACTCCTCACCTACTTCCAATAAATAGAGGTATTTTATCAACAATTTATTGTACTCCAAATAAAGAAGTTAATATTAAAGAGATTCATAAATTATACTGTGACTTTTATAAAAATGAATCCTTTATAAATGTTCTTGAACTTGGAGATATAGCTTCTATTAAAGATGTTAAATATACTAACAATTGTAATATATCACTACACTTAAACCATAGAGGTGATGGCTTAATAATAGTAAGTACTATAGACAATATGATAAAAGGCGCTGCAGGACAAGCAATTCAAAATATGAATATTATTTTAGGATTAAAAGAAACAGAAGGACTTAAATTAGTTGCAACATGCAACTAATTTAGTTCACAATTCACAGTGCACAGTTATTTTTTTAGTTGATTCTTTACAACTGTGAACTGTGAATTGTGAACTGCCAACTAAATAAAAAGGGGGTTTTCAATTGCAATTAATAAATAATAAAGGTATTACTGCTCCTCAAGGTTTCCTTGCATCTGGAATCCATTGTGGGCTTAAAAAAAATAATTTGAAGTTAGATTTAGCCCTTATATACTCAAATGTTCCAGCTACCGCTGCTGGTATTTATACTAAAAATAAAGTTAAAGGGGCTCCTATATATATAACTAAAGATCATCTATCAAATAAAAAGGCTCAAGCCATCATAATAAATAGTGGAAATGCTAATACCTGTAATGGTGAGGATGGATTAGCTAAAGCTAAAAAAATGACTGAACTTCAAGCTAAAGCTCTTAAATTAAAAGCTAATGATGTTTTAGTGGCATCTACAGGGGTAATAGGCATCCCTCTTAATATAGATGCTATAAAAAATGGCATACCCTTACTTACTGAAAGATTATCTAAGGATGGCTATGAAGATGCTGCAACTGCAATAATGACAACAGACACATACAAAAAGCAGCTAGCTTTTGAATTTACTATTGATGATAAAAAAATAACTATAGGTGCAATGGCAAAAGGTTCTGGAATGATAGAACCAAACATGGGTACAATGCTTTCATTTATAACTACTGATTTGAATATTTCCGGAGAAATGCTTCAAGAAGCTTTAAAAGAAAGTACTAAAATTAGCTATAACAGGGTAAGTGTTGATGGAGATACTAGCACAAATGACATGGTATTAGTAATGGCTAACGGATTAGCCAATAATAAAAAAATCCAAGAAAAAGATTCTAATTACTACTTATTTTTAGAGGTTTTAAATACTCTTAATATAACTTTAGCAAAAATGATAGCTAAAGATGGTGAAGGTGCTAGTAAACTAATTGAATGTATAGTTTACAATACTAAATCACTTAAAGATGCTGAAGTATTGTCTAAAAGTGTTATTAATTCACCATTAGTAAAAACAGCTATCTTTGGAAGTGATGCTAATTGGGGCAGAATTTTATGTGCTCTTGGATATTCTGGTATAAATATAAATCCTAATAAAGTAGATTTATCATTTAAAAGTTCAGTAGGAATAATAGATGTTTGCAAAGGTGGCATGGGATTATCCTTTGATGAGGTAAAAGCAAAAGAAATATTATTAAATGATGAAATAACTATTTATATAAATATGAATACTGGTCAATATTCTTCTACAGCTTGGGGCTGTGATTTAAGCTATGACTATGTAAAAATCAATGGCGATTATAGAAGCTAAAGAAAGGTGTGTATATTTTGAACTACATTGAACATGCAAAAGTATTAACACAAGCACTACCATATATTCAATCTTTATCTGGAAAAATAGTTGTAATAAAATACGGTGGAAATGCAATGACAAGTGATGAACTTAGAAAAAGTGTAGCAACTGATATTGTTTTACTTCAATGTGTTGGTATAAAACCAGTTATAGTTCATGGTGGAGGTCCACATATTTCAGAATTTTTAAATAAAATAGGAAAAGAAAGTAAGTTTATTGATGGACTTAGATATACAGACAATGAAACTGTAGAAATTGTAAAAATGGTTTTAGGTGGGAAAGTTAATAAAGACTTAGTTAGCTTAATAGAAAGCACAGGGGGAAAAGCACTTGGCCTTTGTGGTATGGATGGATCATTTATTAAAGCTAAAAAAATAGAAAAATCTGTTGATCTTGGATATGTTGGAGAAATAACTAGTATAGACATAAATATTATAAATACAGCTATTGAATCTGGCTATATTCCTGTAATTGGATCAATTGCAATAGGTGAAGATTGTACTCAAGTATATAATATAAATGCTGATATTTGTGCTTCAAAAATATCCTCGGCACTAAAAGCTGAGAAATTAGTTTTATTAACAAACGTTCCTGGATTAATGATAGATCCAAGTGATGAATCTACATTAATATCATCCTTAAAACCACATGAAGTGAAAAAACTACAAATGGATGGAATAATTAAAAATGGAATGATTCCTAAAATAGATTGCTGTGTAGAAGCTGTAAGAATGGGAGTGAAAAAGGCACATATAATAGATGGCACACTTCCCCACTCAATACTATTAGAACTTCTTTCAAAAGAAGGTATAGGAACAATGATATATTAGGAGGTTTTTATATGTCAACTGATTTATCTTTAATGTCTACTTACTCATATCTACCTGTAAATTTAATTAAAGGAAATGGATGTTTTCTTTATGATGATAAAAACAATGAATATTTAGATTTTACAAGTGGAATTGGTGTAAATAGTCTTGGTTATTGTAATTCAAAATGGGTTGAAGCCATTAGTAATGCTGCTTCTACTCTACAACATATATCAAATATATTTTTAAATAAAACAACTTTAAATCTGGCTGATAAAATAACTAGTCTATCTGATATGAGTAAGGTATTCTTTTGCAATTCTGGAGCTGAAGCAAATGAAGGTGCTATTAAATTAGCTAGAAAATATAGCTTTGATAAGTATGGAAATAAAAGAAATAAAATATTAACATTAAAACAGTCCTTTCATGGAAGAACATTAGCAACCTTAACTGCTACTGGACAAGATAAATTTCATAACTACTTCTTCCCTTTTGTTGAAGGTTTTGACTACTTTAGTGCAAATGATATAGAAGATTTTAAAGAAAAGCTTTCTAATGATGTTTGTGCAGTTATTATGGAATCAATTCAAGGTGAAGGTGGAGTTTATCCCCTTGACTATGAATTTGTAAATGAAGTTTATAAAATATGCAACAAACAGGACATTCTTATGATTTTTGATGAAGTTCAATGTGGAATAGGACGAACTGGAAAGCTATTTGGATATGAACATTACAATATCAAGCCTGATATTGTAACTATAGCTAAAGGACTTGGAGCTGGATTACCTATTGGAGGATTTTTATGTAATGAAAATTTGTCAAATGTTTTCAAAGCTGGTGATCATGGTACAACCTTTGGTGGAAATCCAGTAGCTTGTGCTGGTGCATTAGTAGTTTTGAACAATATATGTACTCAAGAGAAATTAAATGAAATCACCGAAAATGGTGAATATCTTATGAATTCACTAAAGAATATAAATTCTAATTTAATTAAAGATATAAGGGGCAAAGGACTGATGATAGGAATAGAAACAGAAATACCATCATCAGAAATACAACAAAAAGCCTTAGAAAAAGGGCTTCTACTACTAACTGCTGGTAAAAACGTAGTTAGACTACTTCCTCCTCTTGTAATAACAAAAG
Source organism: Clostridium sartagoforme AAU1 (assembly GCF_000401215.1). Taxonomy (GTDB): domain Bacteria; phylum Bacillota; class Clostridia; order Clostridiales; family Clostridiaceae; genus Clostridium; species Clostridium sartagoforme. Next base: position 14,565 of record NZ_ASRV01000026.1, read on the forward strand.
ATGAAATTAAGAAAGCAGTGGAAATACTAAAATCAATTTTTATTTAATTCACAACTATAAAAAATTCAGAATATAAAGGCTACGATAAATAGACATGTTTCATAAGCTAAATAGCTACGCAAAGAAATAATTGGTGAGGGAAATTTAAAACTTAGTTAAGTGTAGCATATTCCCTGTTCTCTGTTACTTTATTCCAAAAACTGAAAACTGTGAATTGTGCACTGTGAACTGAAAAATGCTTCGCATTTTATATCAATTGTTAATCGTTAATTGTTAATAAAAAAAAGGGGGGCTTTTAATGAATAAAGACTTATTAAAAATGGAGGATTTATCTAAAGATGAAATTCTTGATATTTTAAATCTTGGGGATCAATTAAAATATGAATTAAAGCATAATATTACACATCATCATCTTAAAGGAAAAACACTTGGAATGATTTTTGAGAAATCTTCGACTAGAACTAGAGTTTCTTTTGAAGTTGGTATGTATCAACTTGGAGGTTACCCATTATTTTTAAGTTCAAATGATTTACAAATTGGACGTGGGGAACCTATCCAAGATACAGCTAGGGTATTATCTAGGTATTTAAATGGAATAATGATAAGAACATTCTCTCAAAATGAAGTAGCAAGTTTAGCTGAATGTTCAAATATTCCTATAATAAATGGGCTTACAGATGACGAACACCCTTGTCAAGTTTTAGCTGATTTAATGACTATACGAGAAAAGAAAAATATTTTAGATGGATTAAAAGTTGCTTATATAGGAGATGGAAATAATATGGCTCAATCTCTTATTATTGGCTGCTTGACTGTTGGAATGAATATTTCATTAGCAATACCTGATGACTATATGGTAACAGATTATTATATAAATAAAGGTAATGAGATCGCTAAAAATAATGATTTAACTTTTAAAATAGTTAATAACCCGAGAGAAGCTGTTCTAGATGCAGATGTAGTAATTACTGATGTTTGGGCAAGTATGGGAAAAGAAAAAGAGGTTAATGAAAGAATGATGGCTTTTAAAGGATATCAAGTTAATTCTGAACTTATGACTCTTGCCAAGAATGATGCTATTGTACTACATTGTTTACCTGCTCATAGAGAAGAAGAAATAACCGAAGAAATTCTTGAAAAACATTCAGATACGATTTTTGAAGAAGCTGAAAATAGACTTCATGTTCAAAAAGCAATATTAGTTAGACTTATGAAATAAAACCCACTGAAAATGAAAGAATGAAAAAGTGAAGAGTGAAAGAGTTGAGGAAAAAATCATTAACTTTTCACTCTTTCACTATTCGCTAATAAATTGCTTTGTGACTTTTCTATTACAAACTTGCCAATCTTTGATATTTATTGTAGGATATAAAATATCAAAGAATATTATATGAAATCCATCATATAATTGAATGTAGCCTTTGCTTGATTTTAATTGGAGGTGTATATTTTGGCAAAAAGAACTTTATTATCTGCAAGCATGGTATTATTGTTACTTTTAAATAATACTAATATAGCATTTGCAGAACCTAATTCTTCGGAAACACAAGTTATCCAAGATAATAAAGTTAAATATGAACAATTAGATGAGGATACTTTAGAGCTAGATACTGAAATAGCTAAATTAAATATTGAAATAGAAGGTCTTAATTCTAAGCTAGATGAAAATAACTCTGAAATCCAAGATACTGAAAATGAAATAACAACTATTAACCATAAAATTGAAGAAGCAAAGCTAGAAATTGAGGACAAGCAAAAAACTATTGATGGACGTGTTCGTTCCATGTATAAAAGTAATATGGCTACAGATATGATTGTTTATTTAATAACTTCTGAAAATATATTTGATATGTTGGATAGAGTCCAAACCATGAGTAAAATAATTTCAGTAGACAAAGAAATGATTTTAGAAGTAAATGAGAAAAGAGAATCTCTTGATAAAAATGCAAATGAAATTCAAAAAAAACAAGATAATTTGCTTCAATTAAAAAAATCTATTGAAACTAATTTAAATGAAGTAAATAATAAAAAAGAAACTCAACAAAAACTTTTAGATGAATTAAACTCAAGAAAAGATGAAATTATGGCTATAATTGAAGTAAATGAAGAAAATTTAGTTTCTTATCCATTGTCAATTATAAACTCAGATTCCTCATCAATTTCTGAAATTCAAAATGCTATTAATACACTACAATATATGTTGCCTCAACTTAACAGTAATTATGTCATAGATTTAGTAAATGCTGCTATTGATTCTGGTAATTATATAATTTCTTTAAGCGAAAGTAATCAGGCAACTTCCAATTCAGTGGAAAATTCCAGTGGGTATTTATCTACATATTCTATGATTGCAACAGCTTATACTGGACATGGCATTACTGCAATGGGTCTTAAGCCTGTCCGTGATCCTAATGGATTAAGCACAGTTGCTATTGATCCAAGTGTTATTCCTTTAGGTTCTAAAGTTTATGTTGAAGGTTATGGCTATGCTATTGCTTCAGATACAGGCGGCGCAATTAAAGGAAATAAAATAGATGTTTATATGAATTCTAATGAAGAATGCTTTGCTTTTGGTCGAAGAACAGTTACAGTCAATGTTATTGCATACCCTGGACAATGGTAAATATCTAAAACTCAATATACAGATATTAAAAGCTAAATATTAAGTTTGAATACTAATTTAATTTATAAGTAAAAATAAAGGATGTAGTTTAAGGGGTTTTTATTAGTTATCTAATAAAACTATATATCTACATCCTTTTATATATAAGTATTGAGAGCTAAATATTATTTAGAACTTCTAATGTTTCATTTGCTATCATTAGTTCCTCGTTAGTTGGAATAACAAATACTTTAACTTGAGAATCTTCAGTACTTATTTCAACTATCTCTCCTCTTACGTCATTCCACTTATCATCAATTTTTATTCCTAAGAAATCCATTCCTTCTAAACAAGATTTTCTTGTTATACTTGAATTTTCACCTATACCTGCTGTGAAGATAATTGCATCTACTCCACCCATATGTGCAGCATAAGCAGCTATTTGACCTCTTATTCTGTAATAAAAAATATCTAAAGCTAATTTTGCTCTTCTATTTCCCTCTAATGCAGATTTTTCTAAATCTCTAAAATCTGAACTAACTCCAGATATCCCTAATACTCCTGACTTTTTATTAAGAGAATCACTTGCTTCTTCTGGCGTATATCCACACTCCTCAATTAAGAATGTGGATATTGATGGATCAATATTACCGCATCTTGTTCCCATAGCTATTCCAGCAAGAGGAGTAAAGCCCATAGAAGTATCTATAGATTTACCATCTTTTATTGCACATATACTAGCTCCATTTCCTAAATGACAACTAATTATTTTCATATCTTTAATATCTCTGTTTAATACTTCTCCAAGCTTTTGTGAAACATATTTATGAGAAGTTCCATGAAATCCATATTTTCTTATACCATATTTCTCATACAAACTATACTCTATAGGATATATATAAGCTTCCTGTGGCATAGTTTGATGGAATGCAGTATCAAATACTGCTATCATAGGAGTATTTGGCATTAATTCTTTACATGCTTTTATTCCTGTTATATTAGGTGGATTATGAATTGGTGCTAATTTTATACATTCCTCTAAATGACATAAAACTTCATCATCTATAAGAACTGAATTAGAATATTTTTCTCCACCATGAACTACTCTATGGCCTACAGCATAAATTTCATTTATATCTTGTATAACACCATATTTTTTATCCAGCAATGTTTCCAGAACTATATTAATAGCCTCTTTATGATTTGTGAATTTTCCATTTACAACATACTTTTTTCCGATAGGATTCTTATGAGTTAATACAGAGTCAGCTAAGCCAATTCTTTCAACTAAACCTTGGCACATAACCTCCTCAGTATTCATCTCTATTAGTTGATATTTTAATGATGAACTTCCACAATTAATAACTAGTATTTTCATATTTTATCTTCACCTCTACTACAATGTAATTTTTGATTGGGATTGTACAGAAGTCAAAACTACTACATTTACTATATCCTCTACTGAGCACCCTCTAGATAAATCATTTATAGGTTTAGCAAACCCTTGACATATCGGTCCTATAGCTTCAGCATTAGCAAATCTTTGTACAAGTTTGTATCCTATATTACCTGATTGCAAATCTGGAAATATTAAAACATTAGCTCTTCCAGCTACACTACTATTTGGTGCTTTTTGCTTTGCAACTTTTTGTACTATTGCAGAATCTAGCTGTAATTCTCCATCAATTAATAAATCTGGTCTCATATTCTTGGCTAATTCTGTTGCCATTCTTACTTTCTCTACTGTTTCATGATCTGCTGATCCCATAGTTGAAAAACTTAACATTGCAACTTTTGGCTCTATTTTACAAACATTTCTTGCTGTATCTGCTGTTGCTATTGCTATTTCTGCAAGTTCTTTATAATCTGGATTTGGATTTACAGCACAATCAGCAAATAATAACATCCCTTCTTCTCCATAACATGAATTAGGAACCATCATTATAAAGAAACTTGATACTACTGAAGCACCTTTTAAAGTTTTTATTACTTGAAGCCCTGGTCTTAGTAGATCTCCTGTTGTATGAATTGCTCCCGATACCATTCCATCCGCATCATTACATTTTACCATCATTGTACCAAAATATAGTGGATCCCTAACTATGCTTTTAGCTTTTTCTATAGTCACTCCCTTATTTTTTCTTAACTCGTAAAACTTCTCTATATAATATTGAAGTTTATCTGATTTTTCTGGATCTATTATATCTATTTCATCAATATTTACATTTAATTTTTTTGCCTTATTTAAAATAGCTTCATAATTACCAATTAATATGGGATGTGCTACATTTATATCTTTTATTTTACTAGCAGCTAATATAGTTCTTTCTTCTTCTCCTTCTGGTAAAACAATCTTCTTTATATTTGATTTAGCAAGTTCATATAATTTATTTAAAAGTTCCATGTCTTTCCCCCTAATGTTAGGATATTTTTATAAAAACTTTATATATAAGTTGTAAAAAATATTATTTAGGAGGCATTACTACAGCCTTTCCTTTAACTACAACTTCACCTCTTTGATTTGTACAAATTGTTTCAAGAGTTATTCTATTTTTTTCTTCTAATCTTTCAATAACTTCTACTGTTGCTGTTATAGTATCTCCAAATCTAACTGGGGATGTAAATTTTAATTCCTGTGAAAGATATATAGTTCCTGGCCCTGGAAGTTGCATTCCAAGCACAGTTGATATATACCCAGCTGATAACATACCATGAGCTATTCTTCCCTTAAACATAGTGTCTTTAGAATATTCTTCATTGAAATGTGCTGGATTTAAATCACCACTCACACCTCCAAATAAAATTACATCGGCCTCACATACTGTTCTGCTATAACTAGATTTATCTCCTAAATTTATTTCATTTATAGTTTTACCTTTCATATTAATACTCTCCTCCTATTACTATCTTTCAACTAATATTGCTGTTCCCATTCCTCCACCTATGCAAAGTGTGGCTAATCCTTTTTTAGCATCTCTTCTTTGCATTTCATGAAGTAATGTAACTACTATTCTGGCACCTGAACAACCTATAGGATGTCCTAATGCTATTGCTCCGCCATTTACATTAACTTTAGATAAATCTAATTCTAAATCATTGACTACTGAAATTGATTGTGCTGCAAAGGCTTCATTAGCTTCAATTAAATCTAAATCCTTTACTGTCCAATTTGCCTTTTTTAAAGCATTTCTAGTTGCTGGCACAGGTCCATAGCCCATTATTGATGGATCTACTCCCGCTGATCCATATCCTCTTATCGTTGCTAATGGTTTTAATCCTAAATTATCTGCTTTTTCTTTACTCATTACTATAAGAATAGCGGCTCCATCATTGATTCCTGATGAATTTCCTGCAGTTACAGTACCCTCTTTCTTAAAAGCAGTTTTTAACTTACTTAATTTCTCTAAAGTTACGCCTGACTTTATATACTCATCTTTATCAAATATACTAGGTTCTCCCTTTTTATTTGGAATTTCAATTTTAACTATTTCCTCATTAAATTTTCCTAACTTTTGAGCTTCTATTGCCTTTCTTTGGCTTTCTACGGCAAATTTGTCTTGTTCTTCTCTTGATATGTTCCATTTTTCTGCTATATTTTCTGCTGTTATACCCATGTGATATTTATTAAAAGCATCTGTTAATCCATCTTCTATCATCGTATCTACTAATTTCCCATGTCCCATTCTTTGTCCAAACCTAGCTGAAGGAATTATATATGGGGCATTACTCATACTTTCAGTTCCTCCGCATAAAATCACATCAGCATCTCCTAGCATGATTTCTTGTACTGCTAAGGTAATTGATCTGAGCCCTGATCCACAAAGTTTATTTAATGTCATACTTGGTACTTCAACTGGAATTCCTGACTTTACTGATATTTGTCTTGCTATATTTTGCCCAAGCCCACTCCCAAGAACATTTCCTATTAATACTTCATTTATTTCTTCTGGGTTTATCTTTGCTCTCTTTATAGCTTCCTTAGCTGCAAATACTCCTAAATCTACAGCAGTAAACTTAGATAAACTTCCTCCAAAACTTCCAATTGGAGTTCTTACTGCTGATACTATAACTACATCTCTCATATTCATCCTCCTACAATCTCATTCCACCATTAACTGATAAATTATGTCCTGTTATATATGATGATTCATCACTAGCTAAGAATAAAACCGCATTTGCAATTTCCTCTGGCTCTCCAAGTCTTCCAAGCATAGTTTTTCCTCTCATATTCTCTAATACCTTTTCTGGTACAGTTTTCATCATATCTGTATTTATATAGCCGGGTGCTACTGAATTAACTCTTACCTTTGCCCCTTTTCTTGCAAATTCCTTAGCCCAAGTCTTTGTCATTCCTATTACACCTGCTTTTGTTGCAGCATAATTAGTTTGTCCAACATTACCATACTCACCAACTATAGATGCTATATTAATTATTGAACCTATCCCTTGTTCCATCATGTGAGGTCCTACTAATTGTGCAATATTAAATAATCCCTTTAAATTAACATTTATAACTAAATCCCACATTTCTTCTGTCATTTTTTGGATTAATGCATCTCTAGTTATACCTGCATTATTAACTAAAATATCTACTCGTCCAAATTTCTCTGTTATAGTATCAAAAAATACTTTTATTCCATTTCTATCGGTAACGTTTACTTCATATCCATATATATTCTTATTCTCATAAGGTAACTTATTCATATCAACAGCTATTACCTTAGCCCCTTCTCTAGCAAATGTCTCTGCAATACATCTTCCAATTCCTTGAGATGCTCCTGTAACTATAGCAACTTTATTTTCTAATCTTAACATTTTAACCCTCCATATTTGTAAGTACTTACTTACATATTGTTTTAAAAAAATTAATCCTTCCTTTTGGAGTAAGATTAATTAATTTTATTTATTAATATATTTTTTAAATTTTGTATGAATTTCTAATTGTAGAATATTGATTATAATTTATATAATGCAATAAATTGTCTTGTATGTTCTTTAACTAAATCTTCCCATGATATTTTTGTTATGGTGTTATCACTTAATAGCTCAACTGTAAATGCTCCTAAAAGGCTATTAATTAATGTTACAGCCATTATCTCCGGATTTCCCTTTGTTATATTTTCTTCATTTAATTTTATAAAGTATTCAATAAGAACACTTATTAACTTTCTTGAAAGCTTAAGTCTAACAAAATCTTTTTCATTATCTGCAAGCTTCATTTGAACTTTATAAAGCTTAGTATTTTGAACAAGTAAATCATAAATTCTCTTTGAAATTAACATCATACTATCTTCAAAATTTAATTCTTCTGTATCATTTAATATATAATCAACATGAGAATCTACTACATAATGTTCCGTAGTTACTTGAAACAAGTTACTTTTTGACCCAAAATGCCTAAAAATAGTTAATTCATTTACTCCTGCTTCCTCTGCTATTTGCTTTGTTGTAGTCGGATAATATCCCTGCTCAGAAAATAACTTTAATGCCACTTTCATTATCTTTTTACTTGTATCATTGTTGTATTTCATTATTTTTCTCCCTTTCAGCAGTTTAGTTATATAGTAAGTACTCCCTTACATTCTTTATATTACTATATTATACTATTTTTATTTCTTTCTCAACAAATAAATATCCTTTTAATATGTTAATAAATTCATTAGGCTTTTCATACATAGATGCATGCCCACATTCTCTTATTAATATATATTGGGAATTAGGAATACCTTTGTAAATATCCTCCTGCTCTGCAACTGGAGTTATAAAATCATATTCACTGCTTACTATTAATGTACTTATATCAATTTTATTTAGCTTTTCTTTAACATCATATCCTTCTGCACTTTTTATAAGTCTTATCATCGATATAAGAAAGTCTTCTTTAAATACTTTATATAAAATTTTTCTTCTTTTATTCATCCAATCTATATTTTTATTATAAAAACTTGGTGAATATATTATTGGTATTGTTACATTATAAAATGTTTCTGCATCTTTTGTTTCCGCTGCATTAATCCATCCTCTTCCAATATCTTGGAGCCATGAATTTGTGTTACTTGTAGTGTTAAATAATATTAATTTATTTAATAAATTTTTGTACTTTAGTGCAAATTGAAGTGCTACTTCTCCTCCATAGGATATTCCGAATAAATTAATTTTATTTAATTCTAGTTTATCTATTACTGCCTTGACTACTTCAACTTGTAAATCTTGTTTGTATAAGCTATCCATTTTGTCTGATTTTCCTTGATCTAGAAAATCTAAAAGTACAACTTTATTATTTCTACTGAGTTCTGGAATAAAAGCTTTCCAACTCATATGTGACATCATTATACCATTTAAAATTACTATAACTTCTCCTTCTCCATGAACTTCATAATAAATGTTTTTTTCATTATATTTTATAAAAGGCATATTAACACCCCCAATTAAACTTTTCTAAATTAGACCTAGCCTCTTTGCACTATTTAAAAGTTCTTCCTTAAATTTTGGATGAGCTATATTTATTAATCTATAAACTCTCTCACTAATAGTAGTTCCTCTTAATTCTGCTATTCCATATTCAGTAACAACCATATCAACATCATTTCTTGATAAACTTACGGCTGCCCCTGGTTTTAAAAATGGAACTATTTTCGATATTTCTTCTCTTTCACCAGTGTCCTTTTTTTTAACCATAGCTGTTGAATACAAAGCTATAAAAGAACGTCCATTTTTTGATCTTTGTGCTCCTATTGCTGTATCTGCTTGTCCGCCAGTTCCGCTAAATTGTATTGTTCCTATTGATTCTGACGCACATTGTCCTGTTAAGTCTATTTCTATTGTTGTATTTATAGAAACTTGATTATCATTTAATCCAATTATATATGGATCATTTGTCCAATGTCCATCCATTATCATAACTGATGGATTATCATTTATAAAGTCATACAATTCTTTTGTTCCAAGAGCAAAAGCTGCTATATGTTTTCCTTTATATAAATTTTTATTTTTGCCATTTACTGCACCTGATTTTACAAGTTTCATCATACCTGTTGTAAACATTTCTGTATGAATTCCCAAGTCCTTTTTGTTAACTAATGAAGCTGCAACTGCATTAGGTATTCCACCAATTCCTAGTTGAATACAATCACCATCATTAATCCTATCTGATATAAACTTACCTATCCTTAAATCTTTTTCATTTGGCTCAACATCTAAAAGTTCTGGAACATCATAATTTGTTTCTATCATATAATCTATATCATTTATATGAACCTCTACATCTCCAAAGGTTCTTGGATAGTTTGGATTTATCTCTAAAATTACTAACTCTGCTTCCTCTATCATTCTTTTTTCATATACATTACTTAAGGATAAAGAAACATATCCATGTTTATCTGGCATAGTTGCAGTTCCTATAAATATATTTGGCCTTTTATGAACTAATCTTTTTATTGCGGCTAAATGTAAATGGTTGGGTATAAATGAAATATTTCCATTCCCATGTGCTTTTCTCATTGCTGCGGTATAAAACCATCCATCCATTTTAAATGATTCTTTATAGCTTGGATTTATAAAATATTCTGCCATTTCTATAGGTAAGCATGTTGTTACTGTAACATCTTTCACTCTATCAGATATATTATGCAAATTTCTTAATATTTCTCTTGGTTCTGCTGCTGCAAGAGCAGAAACTATAATATCTCCAGTTTTTATTTTGCCTAATGCCTCTTCAATAGTTATATATTTCCCATTAATTACGTCTTTTGATTTAACTGTTTGTAACATATTAAACCCTCCTATAAGTTTTTTATACTATCAGCCAAGATTTCTTATGTGTTTCTTGGCTGATAGACAAAACATAAAGATAATTTATTTTCCTAATATATCATTTATACTCTTAAATCCAATATATGGAGACCAACCTATTGCACTTTTTATATCCATTTTTACTAAAGACATTTCTTGTGTACCAAGTCTCTTGCCATCCGCAAAATCTATGTTACCTCCAAAAGGATTCTTTATTGGCTCTTTTTCCATAGCCTTTATATAATTTTCCCAAGTTATTTCTCCATCGACTTTTTCTAAGCCTTTTACAAAGAAATCAGCCGCTATCCAACCAGTCATAGCATACGCATTTGCTGAAAAATCTTCAGTTGATGCTTGTTTAACCCATTTTTGAAATTCTGCCATTGCTGGAGTTGTTACATCTACCCAACAATTACTATAAATTTCAAATTTATCAGCTACATCTGATTTTATTGCTTCAACCATTGTTTTATCGCCATTTACGTAAGTAGTTATAGCTGGTTTTGTATTTCCTTGCTTAGCTAGTTCTTTAGCTATTTGAGGGAAAGTTCCTTGAATCCCAGCTATTATTATTGCATCTACATCTGAGTTCTTAATTTTAGTTACTGCTGCTGAAACATCTTCTGCTCCTGGCGCAACTTGCTCACTTATAACTTCAACTCCGCCCATGTTTTTAGCTTCTGTTTCAACACCCTTAACTAAATCCTTACCTGCATCATCATTAGTGTAGATTACACCTATTTTGTCTGCCTTAAATTCTCCCTTTGCCCAAGCAGCCATTATACGACCTTCCATTGGATATACAGGTTGTACTGGAAATATATTATCGCCTTCACCTTTTGTAGCATTTTCGTTATATAATATTCCTGTACCTGTAGCAAAATAAACTGAAGGGATACCTATTTCTTTAAGGTCATCTAGTGTTGCTCCTACAACTGGAGTTCCAAAGTGCCCTACTATAGCAAATACTTTCTCATCATTTACAAGCTTATCTAAAATAGCTTTTCCTTTTTCTGGATTGAACTCGTCATCTTGATGAACATATTCTATTTTTCTTCCTTTAACTCCTCCCCCTTCATTTACCATCTTAAAGTAAGCTTCAATACCAGCTTTAAATGGAACTCCTACTGGAGCAAATGCTCCTGAAGTAGCTATACTATTTCCTACCTTTATTGATGTTTCAGTAACACCTTGTGCTGCTTCCTCTTTTTTGCCACAACCAGCAAAAGTCATTGTTAAAGTAAGCGAAGCTAAAAGCAATGCAATTTTTTTTCTCATAAAAATTCCCTCCATACATTATTTTTATTTTTAATTATATTAAGGATTACTCCCTAAAAACTTTACTCTCCTCCAAGATAAGCCTCTAATAATCTCTTATCTTGAATTAATTCACCAGCTTTTCCTTTCATATTTATTTCTCCAACCTCTAATACATAAGCATAGTCCGCTATCTTTAATGTTTGAAGAGCATTTTGCTCAATTATTAGCACCGTTGTTCCTTCTTGATTTATCTCTTTTACAATTTCAAATATATTTTTTACTATAAGTGGAGCTAATCCTAAAGATGGCTCATCTAAAAGTAGTAGCTTTGGACTTGCCATTAGTGCTCTTGCTATTGCAAGCATTTGTTGCTCTCCTCCACTTAAGGTTCCTGCTATTTGTTTTCTTCTTTCTTTTAATATTGGAAAATATCTATATACTCTTTCAAAATTGCGTTCTATTTCTTTTTTCTTCTTTACTGTAAATGCACCTATTCTTAAATTTTCTTCAACTGTTATATCAGGAAAAACTTGTCTCCCTTCTGGTGATTGAACGATTCCTAAAGATGTAATTTTTTCTGCTGATAAATTAGTTATGTTTTTTTCACAAAACTCTATACTTCCACTTTCTGCTTCTACTATTCCAGATATAGTCTTTAAAGTAGTTGTTTTACCAGCACCATTTGCTCCAAGTAAGGCAACTATTTGGCCTTCTGGAACCTCTATATCTATTCCTTTTAAGGCTTTTATACTTCCATAAGAAACAGTAAGATTATTAATTTTTAACACTATTTTATCCATCTTACTCCTCCTTTCCTAAATAAGCTTCTTGAACATCTTTATTACATTGAATTTCCTTTGGAGTTCCTTCAGCTAATTTTTTTCCAAAAGATATTGCACATATTCGATCACAGATATCCATTACAAGTCTCATATCATGTTCTACTAATAAAATGTTACATTTGTATTCATCTCTTATATTCCTAATTAATTTTGCTAATTCTAAAGTTTCAGTATCATTTAGTCCGGCTGCAGGTTCATCTAGAATTATTAATTTAGGGTTGCTCATAAGAGTTCTTCCTAGTTCTATCTTTTTTAATATTCCATAAGGTTGTCCACCTGCAAGTTCATTTTTCTTACTTTCGATTCCTAAGAATTCTAAAATTTTTTCTGCCTTTTCTATATTTTTTTCTTCTTCCTTTTTAGACTTTCTAGTTCTTAATGAATTAGAAAATAGTCCTGACTTATAAGCAATATGTGCTCCTATAAGTAGATTTTCTAATAAACTTAAATCTTGAATAACCTCAACATTCTGGAATGTTCTAACTAAGCCAAGCCTTATAATGTCATGAGTACTTTTTTCTACTAAATTTACATCTTTATCTTCTATTGTTTTAAATATTACTTTTCCACTATTAGGCTTATAAAATTGAGTTATGCAATTAAATACAGTAGTTTTACCTGCCCCATTTGGTCCTATTAATCCATATATTTCTCCTTGATTTATATGAAAGCTTAAATCATCAACAGCTTTTAACCCTCCAAATGCTATTGATAAATTTTCAACCTTAAGTGTTTGCATTAAGCTCATTTACTTTCACCTTCTTCTTATTAATATATTTTTTAATATCTTTTCCTATATAGATCAATCCGTGTGGATAAAATAGTATTACGATGATTATTAATATTCCTGTAAAAATATAAGCAAGTCCATCTATACTACCTATTACCGGAAGCTGCTTTAATATTAATTCTGGCACCCCAAATACTATTATTGAACCTATAATAGGGCCCGTAATAGTTCTTAACCCTCCAATAACTATTACCGCTAGTATTTGTAGAGATAAAAGTAAATTCCATGTGGCTGGATAAGAAAATCTTATAAAATGAACGTATAACACTCCTCCTAAAGATGCATATACTGTTGCTATTGCGAATGCTGTAAGTTTGTATTTTAATAAATTAATTCCCATAGCTTGAGCAGCTGGCTCACTAACTCTCATTGTAAGTAGTGCTCTTCCTGTTGATGAATGTATAAAATTATCTGTAAGTATCATGACTATGATTAATATAACTACAATCAATATGAACGTTGTATCCCTATTTAAGCCAAATCCAAAAATTTCTGGATATGAAGCTGTTTTCCCCGAAAATCCTCCTGTTATATTATCAAATTCAATGAATATCTTTTTAAATATTTCTGATACTGCTAAGGTTGCTATCGCTAGATACATTCCTGAAATCCTTAATGATACAAGTCCTATTAAAAGTCCTATTATTAAAGGAACTATTATTGATATTATTAATGAAACCAGAAATGGTAATTTTAGATCTTGAGTTAAGTATGCAGATAAATATGCACCAAACCCCATAAATCCTGCAGTACCTAATGATATTAAACCTGAATATCCTAAAAGAACATTTAATCCTACAGCTACTATTGCATAAAATAGTATTGTTCCAAAAGTAGTTATAGTTGAACTTTTTATAATTCCCATATCTTGTAATAATGGTAATGATGCTAATATAATTCCAAGCAGAATATATTTACTATATCTATTTTCAAATAGTTTTTTCATACTTTTGCGCCTCCTATACCTTCTTTATTATTTTCTTGCCTATTATTCCATTCGGTCTTAGAACTATAAATAGTAAAATTAAAGTAAATAATATAGGCTCCCCCCAGGTTGATGAAACATAATATATAAGTACATTTCTACCAAGTCCAATTATATATGCTCCAAGTACTGGGCCATAGAAGGTTTGGAATCCACCTAGTACACAGGCTATAAGTGCATTAGTTTGAACATTATCCATCATAGATACATTTACAGTTATTGCTGGTGCAAGCATTAAAGCTGCTAATGTTCCTAATGCTGCAGCTATTGCCCAAGCTCCCATTGTTACTAATGAAGTAGGTACTCCCATTAATCTAGCTGTTTGTTCATTAGATGCTGTAACTCTTACAGCAAGTCCCCATTTTGTATTCTGTAAAAAATAAAATAGTACTGCCATTATAATTAGTCCAACTATTATATTTAATAATGCATTATAAGATATAGATGCTCCGAATATATTAACTGCTCCACTTTCTATGAATTTAGGAAAATTTAGTGGTGTTGAACCAAATATCATTGGTGCTATTCCTAAAAATAGCATTATTATTCCAAAAGTTATAATTTGCTTTCCTACTGCTGATGTCTTTTTAGCTTTTCTAATAATTATGATATCTACTAATACCCCAGATACAAAAGCTGCAATCATTCCAATTATAGCTGCTCCCCATGACGGTAATCCAAAATGAATTAAAGCAAATGTTGCAACAAAAGCATTGAACATTCCTATTGAACCTTGTGCAAAATTAGTAGTTTTACTTGTTCTAAAAATTATTATTATTCCAAGTGCAGCCAAGGCATAAACGCTTCCAGTTTCTAAACTACTAAATAATATTTGAAAAAATGTATCCATGCTTTAACACTCTCCCCATTTTATTACGTTTGCCGACCATACATAGCCGATTCCAGCAGCTATCATCAATACTACCGAACCCTTCTTTACCTTTCCATCTTTTAATGCAAGTTTTAATGATAATATTTGATCTACTTGTCCCATATGTCCGTAATCTGATAAATAAATTGATTGCTCATCTTTTAGCCCTAGTTCTTTTAGCATAAAATCATGCATAGATTTTTTAAAATGTAGTACTGCAAGATAATCTATATCTTCTCTTTTTAATCCTGATTTTTCTAAAGCTTTATCAATACATTCAAACCAATTTGGCATTGAAACTGCATTTAATCCATCTTTCATATGTTTTGGATCCATTAGTCTTAATGACTTATATCCTTCTTCAACATTATTTGAATTGAATGGATTTGCTATTCCACCTATTTCTACCCCTGCATCCCTTGAAAAGGTTCCATCTGCTTTTATATGTGATCCTAGTAAAATATTTTTTCCTGCATTTTTCTTTAATATTATTGCACCTCCCCCAGCTGATAGGTTGTACATCATTGACATGTTTGAATCTGAATAATCAACAAAGTCTCCGTTTCTATATCCTCCAACTACCATAATGGTATCTATTGATTCATCTGCTAAAAGCATATCCTTAGCTATTTTTAATGCAGATACTGTTGTGCAACATCTATTTTGAACATCTATTCCCCATGCATTTTTTGCACCTATTTTCCCTTGTATATACAAAGCTGATGTTGTAAGTGGATACTCCTTCCACTCCTCTCCCATACATAAAATTACATCTATTTCTTCTGGAGACATATTAGCATCTTTTAGTGCATCTAAAGCTGCCTTTACTCCCATCTCTTGAGTTCCATCACTTTCTCCTGGTATAGTCTTTTCTACTATTCCTAATTTTTTTATTACAGCTTCTTCACTCCAAATACCATTTGTTGCTTCTGAAATCTCTTTTGCTGTCATTTTAGTTTCTGGTATATAAAGTCCTAACCCTACTATTCCTACATTAACCATATTAATCCTCCATTTCAATAATTTTATAGTATGTAAGTGTTTACTTTCAATTTCATTGTAAACCTTTTCCCTTTTAACTGTCAATATCCTTTTAATGAATTTTCTGATAATTCTTGATAAAGCATTTTTTATAGATTATTTTTAGTAATTCATTAAATTTCTCCTTATTACTTTTACAACTTGTTATTTAGTTATAATTTATAAAAATTGTATCCATATAAGTTTACTTATTTTGTTACTTTCCTCCAAATCAATACAACCTTACATATGTACACTTGAAAATTTAAGGAAATAAATAAATATAAATATTTTCAATAGGATAAGTTAGGGAAAAGTTCCGAAAGCAAAAAAGTAGATTGACTTAATTATTCACAATATGCATTTTCAAAAGTTCACATGAACATATCATATAAAAAAAGAATTTGATAGAAGATAACTTAATAATTTAAAAAGAATCTTGTATTACACTAACTATGTAAGGTTAGTTATTGCTACAAAAGCTTTGGTTTTATATTAATAATTTATAGGAAAATTAATAACTTCCTTATATAAAATTAAATTAAATTATTTTAAAAAATTTCAGAAAATTGATATAATTTATTTACATTTTTTCTCTTATTTGGTAAAATAGTATAGAAGCCTAGTATAATAGTTAAGAAGGAGTATTATGAAAATAAAATTAAGTAAATTTCTAAGTACTATAATTCTGATTGCACTGGCAACCAATATTAGTGTACCTGCGTCAGCGAATTCACTTTCTATTGATAATGAGCATATAAAAGCAGGAAAATATGTTAACCCAAATATAACTTTAATGAGTGAAGAACTAATTAAAAAAGCTGATAAATATGTAAATATTGAGAATGATGAGTATGTATTAGATAATAGTATTTACATCGATCCTATGTTATCAGAAAGTGAGATAAAAGAAGTAAAATTAAATATATCAAATACCAATAACTTACTTAAAAATAATACCAATAAATCTGTAAAAAGCGCAGAAAAATCAATTGAAATAACTTTTTCTGATCAACAAATGAAATCTGTATTTGAAAAAGCTGGAGTAGAAGTAAATGATATGGCTGTTGCTAGGGTAGAAGCTAATGGTATAAACAAACTTGAATCATACTGGTGGGGATACTATATATATTTAGATTCATATTATACAGGACTTGCTGTAACTGTTGCCACTGCAACATTAGCAGGTATACTAGCTGCTCTACTTCCCCCAATTGCTGCAATTGCACCATCTGTAGCAACAGCAATGATAGCATATCATTTAGGATATCAATACGGAGATACTGGAATGATTATTTCTTGGAATAGCGTACTAGGGTTTCAAAAAGCATGGAGTCAATAAAAAAGTATAAATTAACAATATTCTCTGTAATTCTCTGTATTTTTTTACTATATATCATTCATTTTTATATGAATCATAGTTTATTAAAACTTCTACTATGGATAATAGTGGTATTAATGTCTGGAGCCATAATACAATATGAGAAAAAGTTAAATAAAAAATAGTTTTATAATTTTTTACTATTATACTAGGAGAATCTATTAAAGGAAGAGATTTATAGAAGTGCCATATTTCAAAATAAATCCGAGCTACTTCTTATCTATTCAGTTATTTTATAAAAAAATAGGAGGCTTATTATGAAAAATATTTTTTACAAAGTTATAGTATTTACAATATTGATAGCACTGGTAGGTAATATTAGCATATCAGTATCAGCTAAATCAATAAATAACAATCAACTTACTATCAATTCAAATGCAACTTTAATGAGCAAAGAATTAATTGAAAAAGCTGATAAATACGTAAATATTAAAAATGGTGAATTTGTATTAGATAATAGTGCTTATAGGGATTCCGTTTTATCAGAAAGTGAGATACAAGAAGTAAAATTAAATATAGTAAATTCTAATAACTTACTTAAAGGAAATAACAATAATTCTGTAAACAGTGAAGAAAAATCAATTAAAATCAGTTTTTCTGATCAACAAATGAACACCGCATTTGAAAAATATGGTATAAATGTCAATGATATATCTGCTGCTAGTGCAGAAGTATCTGGCGTAAATCAAGTTGTAACCTATTGGTGGGGATATTATATATACTTAGATTCATACTATACTGAGCTTGCATTTTATATGAATCAGGCAGCATTAGCAGCTGCTTTTAGTAGTTTATTCCCATACCTTCGAATCACACAAGCGTTAGCAACAGTAATGATAATTAAAAGATTATGGGAAAGATTTTGGGGTTCTGGGTGCGTTGTATCATGGAATACTGCATTAGGATATCAAGATTCATGGAGTCAATAAAAATATTAATAAAGATTTAAGTCATCTTTTAACTACCTATTATCATTTAAATATGAAAACAAGGAGCTGTCACACTAATTTTTTTATCTACTAATGCTACAGCCCCCTATTTTATAATCTATTAGTATTTATTATTAAAGTTCTTCTCCATTACTCTCTATAACTTTCTTATACCAATAAAAACTCTTCTTTTTACTTCTCTTTAATGTTCCATTTCCTTTATTATCTTTATCAACATATATAAACCCATAACGTTTTTTCATTTCTCCTGTAGATGCGGACACTATATCTATGCATCCCCATGGTGTGTACCCTATTAAATCCACACCATCAATTATTGCTTCTTTCATTGCCTTAACGTGTTCTTTTAAATATTCAATTCTATAATCATCATTTATAGAGCCATCTTCTTCTATTACATCATTAGCTCCAAGACCATTTTCTACTATAAATAATGGCTTTTGATATCTATCATATAAAGAATTACATGTTATTCTAAGCCCTAATGGATCTATTTGCCATCCCCATTCTGAAACCTTTAAATTTGGATTCCTAACAGTCTTAAATACATTTCCTGCAGTTTGACCCTTTAATACTTCTGAATCTGAGCTTGCACATCTACTTGAATAATAGCTAAATCCTATAAAATCAACTGTATTATTTTTTAATATTTCTTCATCATCTTCTTTAAAGACTATTTCTATTCCATTTTCTCTTAAAAATCTCTTGGCATATCCAGGATATTCTCCTCTTGACTGTACATCTATAAAAAACAAATTTTCTCTATCCTTTTCTTTTGCTAATAATACATCTTCTGGATTACATGAATATGGATAGAATTCTCCCGCTGCAAGCATACATCCTACCTTTGAATTTGGTATTATTTCATGGGCCATCTTAGTAGCTAGTGCACTTGCTATAAGTTCATGATGAGCTGATTGATATTTAATTTGAAGTTCATTATCTCCTTTTTCAAATCTAACACCAGCTCCCATGAAAGGTAAATGCAATATCATATTTATTTCATTAAATGTCATCCAATACTTAACTTTATTCTTATATCTTTTGAAGATAGCTTCACAATAATTTAAATAGAAATTTATAAACTTTCTGTTTTTCCATCCACCAAACTTTTCTATAATTCCAATTGGTGTATCAAAGTGACAAATAGTTACAACAGGCTCTATTCCAAATCTTATCATTTCATCAAACATAGAATCATAAAATTTTAATCCTTCTTCATTTGGAATTTCTTCATCTCCATTAGGGAATATTCTTGACCACGCTATAGAAACTCTTAAACATTTAAAACCCATTTCTGCAAATAAAGCAATATCTTCTTTATATCTATGATAAAAATCTATAGCTTCATGAGATGGATAATACTCATTTTCTAAAGGTTTTAAAACATCTATTTTACCTTCCATAACTTTTCTACGATTTAAACCCGCTGGACATAAATCTACAGTTGTTAGCCCCTTACCACCTTCTTTGTATCCACCTTCACATTGATTTGCCGCTAAAGCTCCTCCCCATAAAAAGTTTTCTGGAAATCTATTAAAATCTTTGTTCATATTAATTCCTCCACTATTTTTAAGGAAGTATCTATAAATTAACTTAAAGATACTTCCTTATATTTTAACTAAAGTTTATATAACTAAATAATACTTATAATAGTATCTCCAACCTTAGCATTTTTTAAATTCATAGGTAAAACTTCTAAATAATCTACTGTATTAGTAACTATAACAGGTGTAACTAATTCATAACCTTCCTTTTTTATAGCTTCCATATCAAATTCTATTAAAGTATCTCCAACCTTTACCTCATCTCCATCATTAATATATGATGTAAAATGTTTTCCTTCCAATTGGACTGTATCTATACCTATATGAATTAAAACTTCTACTCCGTCACTTGATCTTAATCCTATAGCATGTTTAGTTTTAAATATTGTTTCAACAGTTCCATTTATTGGTGATACTACCTTACCTTCTATTGGCTTAATTGCTACTCCCTTTCCCATCATTTCTGATGCAAAAGTTTCATCTTTAACTTCTTTTAAAGGCATAATTTCTCCATCCATCGGGCTAGCAATAGTGATTTTATTAACTAAAGGCTTCTTTTTATTATCTTCATCTTTATTAACAGCAACTTCTTTATCAACATTATCAATAACTTCAGCCTTATCCTTATATAATATTAAACAAGCTACAAATGCTACAACTACACTTATTGCCGCTCCTATGCAAGCATATGCAAAATTCATCATAGAATCTCCACCAATATAACTTGGTAAGGTTAAGAATCCCGGAGAACCACCTGAATAGTTTGATACACGGAATAATCCTAGGAATAATCCTCCAACTGTTCCTCCTATCATTGCTGAATATAATGGTGTTTTAAATCTTAAGTTAACACCATATAGAGCTGGCTCTGTAATACCACAAACTGCTGTAATACCAGCTGAAGATGCTAATTGTCTTATTTCTTGATTTTTAGTTTTAAGAGCTACTGCTAAAGCTGCTCCCCCTTGAGAAACATTTGATGCTAACATTCCTGGATATATTATTGTATCGTATCCCATAGTCATACGATTATTTATTCCTATTGGTATAAGTCCATAATGAGTACCTGTCATAACTAATAATGGTGTTAATCCACCTACTATAGTTGGTACTACCCAACTAGCATAAGATTCTAAAGTTCTTATAGCTAATCCTATTTTATCACTTATTATATATCCTAAAGGTCCTATTACTACTAATAAAACTATTCCTGTAACTAATGCTGTAATTAATGGTTTTGTGAAAAACTTAATTGCTTTTGGTGATATTTTATCTGCAATTGGTTCAACATATGACATAAACCAAACTCCAAGTATTATTGGTAAAACACTTGAACTATATGATGCTAAAGAAATAGGTAGTCCAAATACACCTATAGATGTTCCTGCTTCTTTTGCTGTACTTACCATTGTAACAAATGTTGGATGAAGTAACATTCCTCCAAGCATCATTGCTAAATACTGATTAGTTTTAAACTTCTTTGCTGCTGAATTAGCAAGAAGTATTGGTAAGAAATAAAATGCAGCATCAGCCATAAAATTTATAACTTGATAGCTTTGTGATTGTGGTGTTACTAATTTAAATGCATTTAATAATGAAAGAACTGCCTTCATCATACCTGCTGCTGTTATAGCTGGTAATATAGGTGTAAATATCCCTGTAATAGTATCTATGATTTTGGCAATAGGTTTACGATCATCTGCTTCATTTGATACATGACTATTTTGACTTTCTATATTACTAATTTTAATAATTTCTTTATAAACATTATTTACATCATTTCCTATTATAACTTGGTATTGTCCACCCTTATCAACAACACCCATAACACCTTGAGTAGTTTTTAGTTCCTCTGTATTTGCCTTAGATTTGTCCTTTAAATTAAATCTTAATCTTGTTGCACAATGTGTTAAATTTGATATGTTATTTTCTCCGCCTACTTTTTTTAATATTGACTTAGCTAAATTTTCATAATTCATAGCTTAATTCCTCACTTTCAAAATTTAATATATTTAAGTTTTGAAGAATTAAGGTTTTGCCTGATCGAATCAGTTACAATCCTATGAAACTTCCGGTTAAAAATTAATTTTCCTATTATCTCCTCCTAACGTATTTATTTATCAGTTTATATAATAAAAACCTAAATTAACTTTGAATTCCACTAATCACTATAAATATAACAATACTTAAATATAGTATAAATCTATTAGTAAAATTTTAATAATTAACTTAGGTTTTGCCTGATCGAATCAGTTACAATCCTAAAAAATGTTAGAACTTATTAAGTTTTAATAATTTTCTTTTACAACTCTTGCTGTATGCACTATAAGATATAATTTTTCTTCTTTTGTTAATTCATTATTAAACTTTTGTTTTATAAATCCTTCTATTTTTCTTGTACATTCATATGATTTTGGGTACTTATTTTTAATCATTTCAAATAAATCATTATCATTATCTTCATAGTATTTTCCATTAACTAATCTTTGAGCAAAGAATTTTAAATGAGTAATAAATCTATAGTAATTTATTGATTCTTCATCAAAATCAACATTGAAATGATATTTTACAATCTTAAGAATTTCATTAATTAAATTTATAATATCAACTATTTGAGGCATATCTTGACTTAATTCTCCATTTAGAATATGCATTGCTATTGAAGCAGCCTCATCTTCTGGTAATTCTATATTTATTCTATTTTTTATAATTTCTAATGCTTTTAAACCAACTTCAAATTCTGCCTTATGTAATCTTTTAATATCCCAAAGCATCACATTTTTCATTTCCAAATTACTTTTATATCTGTTTATAGAAAAGCTTATATGATCAGTAAGTGTTAAATATATATTTTCATTTAGTTTTGTGTCTAACTTTTTTTCTGCATATTTAATTACTTCTTCAGCTATTTCTAAATTCTCTACAGAAATATCATTAACTAATGCTATTAACTTATCATTTATGCTTTTATTCTTTAAAACAAATATCTTATCTACTTTTTCCTGATCAATTTCATCACCTTTCTTTTTTTGAAAGGCTATTCCTCTTCCCATAACAACTGATTCTTCATTATTTTCGTTTATAATTGTAATAACATTATTATTTAACACCTTATTTATTATCATATCTCTAATCTCCTTTATAGTAATTTTTTATTAGAAATATTTAAGCCTTACCTAAAATAGCCTGATTACATATTTCATATATTAATATGTATTATTTTGCATTTATATAAAAATAAACCTAAATCAACATCAAATAGCTATAGTTTTATTACTATAACAAATTTGGTATCAATTTAGGTTTTGCCTGCTTTCCAGTAACAATCCATAAATGGATCCATATTTAATATAAATATATTTTAATATCTTTTGTAAACATTGTCAACATATTTTATGTTGTAACTTTACTAAAAATATTACCTGGTATAAATAATATTTATAATAATTATTGTATAAATTTATTTATTTCTTCTACTACTTTATCTAAAGCGTCTATCATAGGTGAATGTCCGGAATCCTTTAATATAACTAATTTGGAATTTTTAATATATTTATTTATATCTTCTGCCATATACATTGGAACTACATAATCTCTATCCCCTTGCAATATTAATACTGGAGCTTTAACTAGCTCACATTTATTATTACCTTCTATAACTCCATTATTTTCATTTGTCATATTAAAATGTGCCAATGCATAATCCACATCAACTAAATTCCTTTGAGTAAGCATATCCTCTAAATACTCATTGTATTTCTCTTCTTCTGGTTTGTTATGTGTATAAATAGCCATATTCCATAATGTTCTATAGAACTCTTTATTTTTATTTTCTAAGGCATCCAATACCGGTTTAACTTGTACTGGATCTTTAGCAATTTCTTCTTTAGTTCTTAATAATTCATTCATAGGTTGTCCATTTTGGTCCTTTTTATATATAGGATATCCTTTAACCCCTACAGACTCCAATAACACTACATTTTCTACTTTTTCTTGGCAATTAGCTGCTAGTTCTAGAGCAACTCCGCCTCCTGTTGACCATCCAATAACTGAGCAAGAATTTATTCCTATAATATTTAAAAATTCTTCTATATCTTTAGCAAAATCATTTAATGAATTAATAGGTGCATTATAGCTAGATTCACCAAAGCCCCTCATATCCACTGCCGTTATTTTATACTTATCCTTAATTTCATTTATAAGAATATCCCAGTGTTTTGATGATGACATATTCCCATGAATAAGTAATAAATTCTTTTCTCCTAAGCCTTCTTCCCTATAAGCTATAATTTCTCCATTTGATAAAGTTACTTTTTTTAATTCAAGAATATTGACCATATAAATCCCCCCTAAAATATGAAAGTAATCGCTTACATTTATATCATATTACAATATTTATAAAGTTACAATAGGTAAATGAAATTTTGTAAAGCAAAATTAATTCAGTTACCAGTGTACAATTCACTGTTTGCATTTTTTCAAATAAAATAACAGGTATCAAAGAACAGTTTATAAATTTAAAATTAAACTTCCTTTTACCTGTTACCTATTACTTGTTGCTTATTACCTTAACCCCTTATAATATGAAACTATGAACTGCGCACCAGAAAATTACTTCACAAAATATTACTTATAATTATTTTTCTAAGTAATTCATAACGTGCTTTATTATCATATTTATACTTCCATCACCATTTCTTTGTATTTCAAACCTAGTATTATCGTGATAAGCTTCTTCATTTATGTATAAATCTATATCTCTATCAATCTTTAGCCTTACTCTCTTCAACTTCTTTTCTATCCATTGCTTATCTATAGCTACTTCATCTTCTAATCCATGACTTTTCACGAAACTTGAAAAATCATTTTTTACTTGTGGATTTTCCTTGAATAATTCATTTGAAAGCTCATCTATATTTATAGTATCTTCTTCTTTTAATTTTGCTTTAACTGTTGTTCTTATTCTTTCTGCTTTATCTGCATCTTCCACTATATTACTTCTAGTCCAATTTTCTGTAGCTTTTAAAAAGGTCTTGGTCATATCTCTTTCATTATTTATTATTGAACAGCCTAAAAAGTTGCTTATAAAATAATTTGCTCCATATTCCTCTTCATCTTTGCTTTTCCGTTGTTTGTCTATTACCATAAGGTTATATCGTTGTTCTTCTCTTATAGGCTTTATAAATGCTGCTTTTTGTATTCTTTGACTACTAGCTGGAAGACCTGCTGATTGTGGAACTATATCTATACCTATTTTACTTTCTTTAAATTCAACTTGATGAGTAAAATTCTTTACATAGTCCATTTTAAGTATACCAATCATTGGACCTTGATCTGTTATTATAGAGACTATTATTAAATCACATGAAGGAATATTTACGTTTCCCTTCATTATTATAAATAATTGTCTTGCTAACTCTTGAGATAATCCTATTAGATCATTTTCTATTCCATTTAAATAATCTTGAACTAATTCTTTTACTATATTTCTTTCTGGATTAAAAACAGCATACTTTAGCTCTTCATCATTAAAACACTTTTCTGTATGCTTATGAAGAAACTTATAAATATCTTCATTTAATTCAAGGCTGTATTCATTTAAAATTGGTTCATCAGAATTTGAATCTACTATATGAATTATTCCTTCTTGTATATTTATATCACTTATGTATTCCATTATTACACCGCCTATACTACTAGTTATCTATAATTTAAAAATATATATTTTAATCAATAATCTACATAATATTTAATATTATTTAATGAAAAAATGAAGGAGTTAAAAAATTATGGATAAAAATCCTTAAGGGATTTTTTAATTTTTGCACTGTAAAATTAAATTCCCTGTTACTTGTTACCTTCACTTCTTATAATCGCAAACTGCGCACTGTACACTAAATCACCCTTTATTATGCCTTATGTAATTTCTCAACTACATCTATCACTTCTTCCAGGTTTCTCACTTTTTTAAATGCAAGTCTTTCTATATCTTCGTTAGGTTCTTTTAAATCAGGAATAATTATAGTAGTCATTCTTGCTCTACTAGCTGCTATAGTCCCTGCTTCAGAATCTTCTAATACTATACATTCTTCACTTGGTACATCTAATTTTTCTGCTACTTTTAAAAATACTTCTGGATTTGGTTTTGATTTAGTGACTTCATCTCCACATAATACATAGTCATAATAATCGTATATATTAGCTTCTTTTAAAATCTTGGTTGCCAGCTCTCTATTGGAAGATGTAGCAACTGCTCTTTTTATATTTTTTTCAGTTAAATATTTTAACAACTTATCTACTCCCTTTTTCTTTTTAACTTCTCCATTTAATATTTTAGCCATATATATATTATTTCTTTCCATTATATAATCATCTAAATTTACTTTACTACCAAATTCATTATCTAAAGTTCTTCTAACACTTTCATGATTAGTTCCAAGTAATTTATAATGTAAATTTAGATCAAAGTATATATCAAATTTATCTGCTGCTTCTTTCCATGCTTCATAAGAAAGCCTTTCTGTATCGAATATTAATCCATCCATATCAAATATAACTAATTTTACATTTTTCATGTTTTCTTCTCCCGTCTTTTGTTTATTATATTAAATGCTGGTTTTATTTAAATATTATAAACTTCAATGTTAATTTAGTTAAGTGTAAAATATTTATTTCAGCTTATATATATTTTATACTATACTTTTACAAAAAATAGGACTTATATTTCTTTTTAGGTACAAACCTTATTTGAAATATAAATCCTATTATTTATTTAAAATTATTATACTTTATCTAATGTACTTTTTTTCCTAAATATATATGCACCAAATCCTATAGCTAAAGCTCCAATAACTACATAAATAATTGGTGATGTTCCTCCAGTACCTGGTAAATCACTATTTCCTTTACCATTATTGTTTGTCCCTTTGTCATTATTTTTATTATCTATATTTGAGTCTTCTTGATCCTTATTGTCTTCTTTACCACCATTATTTGAACCATTTCCACTATTTCCATTTGATGATTCTTTTAATTGAAGAGCTTCAATTGCACTATTTAAATTGCTATAAGATGTATTTACAAGTTCTTGATTGTCTTCTGAGATATTCTTATCTTCCATGACAATTTTAGCTTCATTTAAAGCCTTCATAAATCTTTCTACACCCTCAGATTTATATTTATTAGTATCAATTCCTTCTGCTTTCCTTATCAAAGACTCAAGTTCACTCTTGTCAGCTGATTTTACTAAAGCCTTTATTGCATTGTTCAAACTTTCTAAAGCAACTTCAACTTCTTCTTGAGTAACTTCTTGATTTTCCTTTACTAATTTAACTGCTTCAAGTACTGACAATAGTTTTGTTTTACTATTTTCAGTATATAAGCTTAAGTTAATTTCTTCAGTATTGGCAATTGCCTTACATAATTCAGATTTATCTGCCTTTAATACTAGTTGCATCATAGATTTATATAGTGATTCGTAAGAAGTATAAGAATCTATTTCTGATATCTCCTCCTTACTTAATATATCTTTTGCTCCTTGTAAAGCTTTTTTAAATTCGTCTTGACCTTTACTTAAGAATCTATCTAAATTAATAGCTTCTGCCATATTTACTAAGTCAGATAAATTATTCTTATCACCTACCGGAATACCTAATTTTTTATATTCAACTAAAATATCATTATATGCCTTTACTATATCTTGAACACCTGTATCTTTGTTATTATAAACAGTCTTTGCTACTTCTAAAGCATTATTAAATGAAATCTTAATCTCCTCGTCTACTTCTTCTAATATTCCCTCTGCAATTTTAGAGTTAGCTGCTTCTATAGCTTTATTTAAGTTAGTTTTATCTAATTTAACTAAAGCATTCTTTGCTATTGATAATTCTTCAATTGCTGTATTTAACTCCTTGTTATTGGCTTCAATTCCTTTTGATAGTACATCCATTGAACTATTATAAGACTTAATAAATTTGTCCCAAGTGCTAGTTTGATAATGAACATGTTCTGATAAATCTTGTCCTTTATCAACTATAACCTTTGATTCTTCAGCAAGCTTATTTAATGCTTCAATTTCAGAACTATAGTTTGGAAGTTCTATAGGGGTACCTCCAACATTTTTAATTCTTTCATTGAATTTCATTATTTGCTTACGATTCTCTTCAACATTTAATTTTGCTACAACCTCTTCAGCATATGCAATATTAGAGCTAGTCTTATTTTCTTCCGCCCTTGTAATAACAGTATCAATCTTAGAATAAACAGATTTCAATATAGCTTCTCCTGTATAGTTGTTTGAATTGTATAATTTTAAGTTTTCTGATACCATTTGAGCAAGATTTGCATCTATTGCATCATCATTATTATGAATCATAGATTCATAAATAAGAGTTGGTATTGTACCTAATGTTGATGTTGTAAATTTATTTCCTAAGAACATATTTGCATTTATAGAATTATCTATAACTGGTGAGTTAATTTTGTTTGTTAGTAAAACAACTATTAAATCACTTTCAGGATCTATAACTGTTAAGGTTCCTGTCCATCCTTGATGTCCAAATGTATTGCTTGATGATTGAGTTCCAAAGTACCATAACCTTCCGTTATCTCCTTCTCTCCACCATCCTAATCCCCAAATTGGACTAGATGCTTTTCTCTTTGTAAATTCTTCTACAGTATTTTTGGAG
>NZ_ASRV01000027.1 GCF_000401215.1 Clostridium sartagoforme AAU1
ACTGATATTCCCTTTTTCATAGCTGTATTCTTAGGTTCTATATTCGTAACTTGTATTGTATTTCTTCCATTATTAGCTACCTGAGAATAATCTATTTCAAAGGTTTTTCCTGTATTACTACAAATTTCAGTTGTATCCATTTCAACACCATTTACAAATATCCTTGCAGATGTTATTCCTGGCTCAGCTTTTATATATAATTTTCCTTGATTTTGATACCCATTAAAAGTGAACATGCCATTTACTATTAAAGTATCATCTACATAATTTAAGTAATCTGGGAAAGCTATATCTGCTTGCCATTGTGCATTTGGAGATTCGCTTAGTTTTGATAAAGTAATTTTAGATAAATCACTTGAAGCTTCTTCTTCTAGCTGTATATTATCTACTCTACTCTTTAACTCATTAATAATAGTTTTATTACTGTCTAATTTGTTTATTTCTTCTATTGATGCATATGCATAGTCAACTGTAGACTTAACTTTGCATTCTTCTGCTCTTGTAACCATTGTATCAGCTACAGCATAAGCAGCCTTTAATATTGCTTCGCCTTGATAATTTGATGGATTATACAGCTTTAATTTTTCTGTTACCATATTAGAAAGGTTAGCATCTATTGCTTTCTTATTACTATGCTCTATAGATTCATAAACAAGAGTTGGTATTGTACCAAGAGTTGAGGTAGTAAATTTATTTCCTAAGAACATGTTTGCATTTATAGCATTATCTATAACTGGTGAGTTAATTTTGTTTGTTAGTAAAACAACTATTAAATCACTTTCAGGATCTATAACTGTTAAGGTTCCTGTCCATCCTTGATGTCCAAAGGTATTGCTTGATGATTGAGTTCCAAAGTACCATAACCTTCCGTTATCTCCTTCTCTCCACCATCCTAATCCCCAAATTGGACTAGATGCTTTTCTCTTTGTAAATTCTTCTACAGTATTTTTTGAA
>NZ_ASRV01000028.1 GCF_000401215.1 Clostridium sartagoforme AAU1
TATTCACCTTACCTGTTTCAGGTACAAAATTTGTAACTTGAATAGTATTTCTATCATTTACTGAAATATCTGAGAAATCCACTTCATAAGTCTTGCCATTATTTTTACAGGCTTCTGTAACATTTATTTCTTTACCATTAATAAAAACTCTTACACTTTCTAATCCGTCACTACATTTTATATATAGTTTACCTTGCCCTTCATATCCTTTGAAAGTGAACATGTTGTTTACTATAAGAGTATCGTCTACATAATTCATGTAGTCTGGAAATGTTATATCTGCTTGTAATCCTGAAATGTTCATATTTTCACCAGTTTCTTTTATAGTTCCATAACTGTTTTCTAATGCATTTATTTTCTTAGTAGGTGTAGATACAATTGATGCCATAAATGTTAGTGCTATAGCCATGCAACATAATCTTTTCTTGGTTTTCAAATTTACCACCTTACCTCTTAAAAATTTTAATAATTTATTACCTTAACTTGTTTTATATAATATAAGTTGCAAAAATACTACTTTCACTTAAATAGTATTAATTTCAAGGTAATTTATTTAAGCATAGAATATTTATTGCAACTTATATTTATATATTAATTATTTTTAAGCATTTTTAACGTCGGATTCCTTAATTACAAAGTAAGTTATAATGAATCCTGCTATATAAGATATAACTAGTCCTATGAAGTAATTTAACATACTTTGTGGTTGCATTATTGGAATAGCTACTAATCCTGATGGCCCCCACGCTGTAGCTAGTACATGTGTTAACATTACATATGCTCCACCAAATCCTGCTCCTAATCCTGCAGTGATAAATGGCTTAAACATAGGAAGTGTAACTCCATATATTAAAGGTTCTCCAACTCCTAAGAATCCTGCTGGAAGTGCACCTGTAATAACTTTTTGTAATCTAGTATTTTTAACTTTTCTTGCTATTAAATATATAGCAATTGCAGCACCAACTTGTCCAGCTCCAGCCATTGCAAGTACTGGGAATAATGAAACTCCACCCATTGCTTCTAGTTGAACTGCATAAATTGGAATTAATCCATGATGTAATCCAAGTAATACCATTGGTAAGAATAATGCTGATAATACAAATCCACTAATTACGCTAACAACTGGATTTGAAGAATTAATAATTACACTTAATGCAGAAACTAGTCCATCTGATAAGAAACCTGCTAAAGGCATTATTGCAAACACAAAAACTAGTCCTGTTATAAGTAATGTTAATAGTGGAGTTAAAATTAAATCTAAAACATCTGGTATTCTCTTTCTAATTGCCTTTTCTACTTTAGCAAGGATATATACACCAAAAATAACACCTATAATACCGCCTTTTCCTGTTGTTAAAATAGAATTTAGTGGAACTGCTTCATCGTATAATCCTAACATAGTTGATAATGCTACTATATTTGCACTTATTGAAATAGCTCCGAGCATACCACCTAATGCTTCAGTTGCTCCAAATTGTTTTGCTGAATTAATTCCTGTATAAATTGCAAAGTATGATAAGAATCCACCACCAATTAATGCAAACATTAATTGAGTAGCTTTCCAAAATCCTTCTGCTGGTAAAGTTCCTTGTCCTTGTAATGTAGAAACTAAACTTGCTAATCCGTTAAATATACCTGCAGCAATAATTGCTGGTATTAGAGGAATAAAAATATTAGCAATAGTATTTACTACTTTCTTGAATTTACTTTGTTTTTGATTATCTTTTATTGCTTGTTTATTTTCCTGCCAGTTTTCTGTTACTACTCCATCACTTGGAAGTCCTAATTCCTCTATACAGATATCTGTAACTTTTTTTGCTTTACCTGGACCTAGTACTACTTGTAGATAATTATTAGCTTCAACTACACCTAATACGCCCTCTGTATTTTTTAATTCTTCCATTTTAACTAAATCAATATTTTTTATTGTAAGTCTAAGTCTAGTCATGCAATTTGCAGCCTTTACAACATTGTCTTTTCCACCAACTAAATTAACAATTACCTTAGCTAATTCTAAGTTTGTCATATAATCTCCCTCTTTCTTTTAATTAATTTTCTAGAGCATATCGTACATGCCCATTAACCATATTTAGCCTTTTTTCAGCTTCGTCATAATTACATTTAAGAAGTATCATTATAATAGCAGTTTTAACTTTACCTTTCGCATCCTTTAAGGCTCTTCTTGCTGTATCTCTATCTGCTGCAGTTGCTTCAATAATTATATTTTCTGATCTTGTTACTAACTTTTCATTAGTTTGCATAACATCTACCATAAGATTCTCATAAGTTTTTCCTATACCTACCATACTTCCAGTAGATATCATATTCAATACCATCTTTTGTGCTGTTCCAGCTTTCAATCTTGTTGATCCTGTAAGTACTTCTGGGCCTACAACAAGCTCTATAGCTACATCTGAATACTTTGCCATTTCGGAGTTCTTATTACAAACAACAACCGCTGTTTTGCAACCAATTTCTCTAGCATATTTTAGTCCATGAATTGCATAAGGAGTTCTACCACTAGCTGCTAGTCCAATTACTATATCTTTGTTAGTTAAATTTAATTCTTTTAATTCATCAACACCTAAAGTTTTACTATCTTCTGCACCTTCAACAGCTTTTATAAATGCTGATTGACCTCCTGCTATTAATCCAACTACTAAATCACTAGATACTCCAAATGTAGGGGGACACTCAACTGCATCTAACAATCCAAGTCTCCCACTTGTACCTGCGCCCATATAAATTATTCTTCCACCTCCCTCCAAAGTTTCAGTACACATATCTATAACCTCTGCAATTTTAGGCAAAGCATCTCTAACTGATTTTATTACTTTCTCGTCCTCTTTATTCATTATTGTTGCAATTTCTATTGAAGTCATTCTATCTAAATTAATAGTATCTCTATTTCTGGTTTCCGTAGTTAATTTGGTTAAATCTACCATAACAGGCCTCCTAATATAATTTTATCAAGTTAACGTTTACTTTAAGTTTAAATTTGGTTTTTGTATATGGGTTCTATTAAATTGCTTCACATTTGAGTCATAATGCTTATTTACAAAAGCTGTATATAATATATCTATTATATTTAGCTGAGCTATTCTTGAAGATATTGCCCCTTCTCTAAAAACAAGTTCTGTAGGTGCTACTAATAGCTTATAGTCTGCTATATTTGAAATCGGTGATTCCTCAAGCCTCGTAATAGCAATAATAGGGGCTCCTATTTCTTTGACTATATTAGCACATTTAATCATTTCTTCTGTAAAACCAGAATAACTAATAATAATAGCTACATCATTTTTATCCATATTCTTAGCTTCTAATAGCTGAGCATGAAAATCATCATTTAAGTGGCAGCTCTTGTTTATTCTTAAAAATTTTAAATAAGCATCTTTAGCAACTAATAGTGATGCTCCTACTCCAAATAAACAAATGTTTCTAGAACTATCTAAAATATCCACACAATCTTTTAATACATTTATATCAATTAACTTTTGACTTTTTTCTAAAGAGGTAATACTCTTCAAAGTAACTTTCTCAACAATCTTTTCTAAACTATCTTCCTTATCAATGTTTTTTACTTTCTCTTCATCAGCTGATCTTATAATTGCTAGTTCATACAATAATGCATGTATTAACTCTTTATATCCATTAAAGCCAACTTTTTTACAAAGGCGAATTATAGTAGACGGAGAAGCAAAAGTATTTTCAGATAACCTATATATATTACTTTCTACTGCTGAATCCGGACTTCGCAGTATATATTCGATTATCGTCCTTTCAGTTTCACTAGCTTTATCGATATAATCTCGTAATTTAACAATTACACTTTTCATAAGATACCTCCATCTATGTTTTAATTTTACAACTTATATTTTTTCTTTTCAACATTTTACCATACCTTCGGAATTTTGTTTCATCTTTTGGTAAATTTTATTACCTTCATATATGTTTTATGAATTATAATGAAAATTATATACTTTTAATTCTATTATATTACTTAAATAAATTAATTAACTATTTAATTTTAAATTATTTAAATTATTAATTTGAATAATTCATAGATAAAATATTAACAATTTAATTTTATATTTCTTTGTATTTCAACATATTTTAAGAAATTATGGATGTATATTCATAATTTTTATTACTTGGTAATTAATTTCTTACATTTTTGTTTAAAATAAATCTATTTTGAGTTATAATATTATTAACAAGAACAAATATGTAAATCATATGTTTTTGATACATTTTAGCTTTACAGCTTAATTGTAATAAAATTTAAAGTTATGGAGGTTTATACCATGTTAGTTTCAGCAAAAGAAATGTTAAACAAGGCTAAAGCGGGAAAATATGCTGTAGGACAATTCAATATTAATAATTTAGAATGGACTAAAGCTGTTTTACTAACTGCTCAAGAAAATAATTCACCTGTTATATTAGGAGTTTCAGAAGGTGCTGCTAAATACATGTGTGGTTATAAAACTATAGTTGGAATGGTAAATGGCATAATGGAAGAGTTAAAAATTACTGTTCCTGTTGCATTACATCTAGATCACGGTAGCTATGAAGGAGCTTTAAAGGCTATGGAAGCTGGCTTCTCTTCAATTATGTTTGATGGATCTCACTATCCAATAGACGAAAATATAGCTAAAACAACAGAAATGGTTAAATTAACTTCTGAAAAAGGTCTTTCTTTAGAAGCAGAAGTTGGTTCAATTGGTGGAGAAGAAGATGGAGTTGTAGGTGCTGGTGAAATAGCTGATGCTAATGAGTGCAAAGCTATAGCAGACCTAGGCGTTACTATGTTAGCTGCTGGTATCGGTAATATCCACGGAAAATATCCTGCTAACTGGAAGGGATTAAGCTTTGAAGCTCTAGAAGCTATAAGCAATCTTACTGGTGATATGCCTTTAGTATTACACGGTGGTACTGGAATTCCAGAAGATATGATACAAAGAGCTATTTCTTTAGGTGTTTCTAAGATAAATGTTAATACTGAGTGTCAATTAGCATTTGCTGAAGGTACTAGAAAGTATATTGAAGCTGGAAAAGACTTAGAAGGAAAAGGCTTTGATCCAAGAAAGTTATTAGCTCCAGGATTTGAAGCTATAAAAGCTACAGTTAAAGAAAAAATGGAACTATTCGGTTCAGTAAATAAAGCATAATTTTACTAATATAAAGGTAGAAAGATTTTCTTTCTACCTTTTATTTTATATCTTTTAATTACATCTAAAAATTTTAACCTAGTCTAAATTTTAAGGTAGATTTATTTAAATTTATTTTATTCAAACACCTACCCTAAGGTTACATCTAATACCATCATAACTATGAAGCCTAAAATTAATCCTAAAGTTGTTAATTTTTTGTTTTCCATAGACGCTTCTGGCAATAATTCGGCCCCTACTACTGCAATCATTGCTCCTGCTGAAAAAGATAATAAAAATGGTAAAATACTTCTTACAGATAAAGCTGCTATTACTCCAATTACACCTGCCATAGGTTCCACTAATCCTGATGCTTGTCCATAAAGAAAGCTTCTCCACCTAGATATTCCTTCCCTTCTTAATGGTAATGATACTGCCGCTCCCTCTGGGAAATTTTGAAGTCCTATTCCTAATGCTAATGTAATTGCTGCAATTAAACTTGTCCCAGGTATTCCTGCTGCAACTCCTCCAAATGCAACTCCAACCGCAAGCCCTTCTGGTATATTATGAAGTGTTACTGCTAGAACTAGTAATATACTTTTTTTATATTTAGTTGTTTTAGGTAACTTTTCTTCATTCTTATCTGTAATTACCCCATAAGAATAAGTATCCATTAATTTATCTGCAAAAATTAAAAATAATCCTCCTAAAAAAAATCCTGCTGCCGGAATAATAACTCCACTATAACCGAGTTCATTGCAAAGTTCTATAGCTGGATTTAATAGAGACCAGAAACTTGCTGCAACCATTACTCCAGCACCAAATCCTAGCATTGTATTTAAAATTTTTTTATCAACATTCTTAAAGAAAAATACTAGTGCCGCACCTAATGCAGTAATAAACCAAGTGAATAGAGTTGCAAGAAGTCCTTGAATTATAGGATTAAGTTCACTAAACCAATACATTTTAAATCCTCCTTAGTAATTAAATTTCCTAATTATAATCTACTAAGAAGAATGAGTTTTGGTTACAAATAAATACATTTTTTTACATTACTTTTTTATAATTTATTTGTTTATAATTTAGTTTGTCTTTTTTATAAACCTTTTCTATTCTCTAACTTCAATCCTTTTTCTTCTAATATTTCATAGATAGTTTTTGAAGTAGTATCCTTTATTGTATATCCTATTAAGCTTAATATTTCTTCTAATTCATTTTCAGAGCCTGTTTCAATTTCTATATATGGAAATGGACAAAACTCCTTATCATTTATATCAATTTCAATCAAAGAATTTTTTAATTTATAGCTTTCTCTATATTTTTTTATAGATTGCTTAAGTTTTAGTCCTAAAGAGGTAAAAATCTTACTTGCAGCTTCTTTATCTTCAACAATAGTTTCATTTTCTTCCATAACTTTAAATGTTTCTTGACTCAACATCTTTTTGGTAGTCATATAAACAATTTCTTTATTGTCTATTCTATTATCAGTTATTCTTATTCTTGCATATCCCTTAGAAGTTAATAATCTATTGTCATCAAAATCATAAATATTATTTATTTGATATTCTTCCTTTACTTTTTCAGCTCCCAATTCCTTAAGCCTTTTCCTAATAAAATCTACATCTATATCAATTATTCTAGTTTCTAACTCTTTCATATTTATTCTCCATTTCTATTTTTACATTATTATATCATATAAAAATTATGCACATCAATTAATAGATCCTTAAGATAAGACTATATGTACACATTGTTGCATTATGTTTATTAACAAGAAAATTTTAGTATTTTTTAATAATTTTGCTATTAAGGTATAAAAAAATATGTATCTTATACGAGATTATAAGTAAATTGAGAAATAATTTATTTCAATTATCAATTATTTTGTGAGGTTATATTTTATGAGTAATAATAAAAAACTTATACCTGTAAGAGATTTAAAAATAGGTATGATTACTGCTAACGAAGTTGTTTATAATGGTATGATCCTAATTGGAGAGGGGATTACTATTAACGCGCAAATGTTAGAGAAATTGAATACATTTTTTCTTTTCGATAGTATTGAAGTATATAGTGATGAAAAGGATAATTCTAATGAAATTTTAGAGTTAAAGGCTGCTGATAAAACTTTAAAGGATATTTCAATTGATGTTAAACTTATATTTGATAATGCTAAAACCCTTGAAAGCTCAAATACTAATGAAATAAATGAATATGCAAAAAAGTTATTAAATGAACTTAATCTAAATAAATATATTTTAAAAATATAGTTTTAAATGGTAGTGGTTCAGATTGTATCTATAGGCATTCTGTTAACGTAGCTTCATTAAGTTATTTAATTGGAAAATGGCATGGGTTTGATAGTAATAAACTTCATAATCTTGTTTATGCCTCTTTATTGCATGACTTTGGTAAAACAAAAATAGATAAAAATTTAATAGATAAAAATCGTATATTTTCTGAGGAAGAATTTGAAATAATAAAAACCCATCCAGTAATAGCATATGATGAAATAAAAAAAGTGCCCTTTATAAATAAATCAGTACTTTATGCAGTTTTAATGCATCATGAAAGATGTGATGGAAGTGGATATCCTCTTGGCCTTAAATCAAATCAAATTCATGAGTTTGCAAAAATTGTAGCTATTGCAGATGTATTTGATGCAACCAATTCTAATAGAGCTTATAGAGATAAGAAACAACCTCTTGAAATTCTTAAGATTATAAAAGAAGATAGCTTAAGTAAATTGGATTATACATTGTGTTCTAAATTCTTAAATGGAATGTCAAATTTCTATATTGGACAAACAGTCCTGTTAAATAACAATAAGAAATGTAAAGTAATACAAATGGATTTAAATAATATCTCTTCACCTCTTGTTTTGTGTGATGATGAGTTTATAGATTTAAGTAAATCCAACGATTTATATGTCACAGAAATACTATAATTAGATTTAATTTGCGAATATAAAGGCTACGATAAATAGATATGTTTCATAAGCTAAATAGCTACGCAAAGAAGTACTAGGCTCGGAGAACTACTACGCCAAGAGTTTTGGTTAAACTCGCTACGCTCAGACAAACCAACAACACTAAGGCATAGTAGTTCTTCCTTCACCAAGTACTTCTAGTTTCTCACTATATGCTTATTTCACATATTCTATTTACCTTCGCCAACTTATATTAAGAATTTAAATTAATAATGAATTAAGTTATTGGTAAAAAATAATTGGTGAGGTAAATTAAAAACTTAGTTAAGTGGAGCAGACTATAATTGAGCTTGTTCCCTGTTACCTAAAAAAACAACTGTGCACTGTGCCTTGTGAACTGTTAACTGAAAAATGTTTCGCAATTTATTACAATTTTTCTCTTCTATTGCTTGATTTTATAAATATTTTTTTAATTCATTATCATCATTTTTAATTAATGCAGATTTTATATTATTCATCTCTATAAGAAACTTATCTATTGATTCTATTAAATTATCCTTATTACCAATAAATAATTCACTCCATAGCTCTTCATTTATATTAGCAATTCTAGTTAAATCTCTATAACTGTCTCCAATAAAACTTCCAGTATCTCGTCCTTCTTCATCGCTATTAATTAATGCAACAGCTATTGCATGCGGAAGTTGACTTGTAAAGCCTATCATCTTATCATGGAAAAATGGATCTATCCTTTTAATTTTTCTAAATCCCATTTCATATATAATCTTTTCTAAAACTTTTATATTACTTTCTATATTTCTATCAGTTACAGTAATTAGATAGTTGGCTCCCTTAAAAACTTCCTTTGAAGCATAATCAATACCTCTTTTTTCTCTTCCTGCCATAGGATGACCAAATATAAAATCTACTTCTTTCGGTAGTATTTTTAATATATCTTCGATAAAAGGTTTCTTTATACCTGTAGCATCTGTAATTATTGTTCCAGCTCTTAATAACCTTTTATTTTCTTCTATAAAACTCTTTATGAGCATTGGATATATAGAAAGAATTATTAAATCATATTTTTCTACAATTTCACTACCATCTACATAACCTTCTTTTATTATTTCTAATTCTTTAGCTTTTTTTAAAGTTTCTAAATTGTTATCAATTCCATAAACATCTTCATACCCTGCTGCTTTAAGTGCCATTGCATAACTCCCTCCAATAACACCAAGCCCTACTATTAATATTCTCATAAAAACCCCCAATTTATCAATGGACAATGGACAATGGACAATTGATAATTTATTCCTCAATTATTTATTATACATTGTCAATTATCCATTATTTATATTGCATTATCTATTTAAATCATAAATTATTTTATTTTCTTGCCTTCCATTTCGGCCAATACTTTAACTTTATTCATCATATTTTTAAATGATTCTGGTTTAATTGACTGTTGACCATCACTTAATGCGCATTGTGGATTGTTGTGCACTTCTATAATAAGTCCATCTGCTCCTGCACTTACAGCTGCTTTTGCCAGCGGCTCTACTAAATACCAATATCCAGCAGCATGACTTGGATCTACAATTACCGGTAAATGTGATTTTCTCTTTATAACTGGAATTGCGCTTAAATCTAGTGTATTCCTTGTATAAGTTTCAAAAGTCCTTATGCCTCTTTCACAAAGAATTACATTTTCATTTCCTTCAGCCATTATATATTCAGCTGACATCAACCATTCTTCTATCGTTGCAGAAAGCCCTCTCTTCAATAAAATCGGTTTATTAGTTCTTCCTAGTTGTTTTAATAAATCAAAGTTTTGCATATTTCTTGCACCAACTTGGATTACATCTACATCTCTAACAAATATATCTATATAATCAGTTGACATTATTTCCGTTACTATAGGTAACCCTGTAGCTTTTCTAGCTTTCTTTAATAATTCTAAGCCTTCCATTTCTAACCCTTGAAAGCTATACGGTGAAGTCCTTGGTTTAAAGGCCCCTCCCCTTAAAAAAGTTGCCCCAGATTCTTTTACACTTTTAGCTATTTCTATTATTTGTTCTTCACTTTCAACAGAACAAGGACCTGCAATAACAGCTAAATTATTTCCTCCGATTAAACTACCCTTTACATCAATTATTGTGTCTTCTGGCTTAAATAATCTATTAGCCTTTTTGTAAGGTTCTTCTACCTTAAGAACTTTGTCTACTCCAGAAAATCTAAGAAGCTTATCTGAATCTATAGATCGGGTTTCTCCAACTACACCTATAATACAAAAAGTTTCTCCTTGAGACAAATGGATTCCTAATCCTCTACTTTCTAATTCTCTCTTAACCTTCAATACTTCATCATCACTACAATTTGGATTCATTACAATAATCATTTCTATCCCTCCATACTACTTCAATTGATAATTAATAATTAACAATTGATAATTATTGAAATAATTCAGACAAGCTGAATTATGTAATTTATTTTATAAACTCCTTTAGAGCTTATTTTCTAATTTTTCTATTCCTTTATTTTTCATTCTTTCACGCTTTCATTATCAACTATACATTGTTCTATTGCTTCTATTGCCATTACATACCCAAATTCTTTAAAGCCACAAATTTGCCCTATACATGCAGGGGCTATTACTGACTTATGTCTAAACTCTTCTCTTGCATGTATATTTGATAAATGAACTTCTATAGTAGGTATATTTACTGCTTTTACTGCATCGAATATAGCATAACTATAATGGGTATATGCCCCTGGATTCATTATTATCCCACCATATTTTTCATAATATGCTTTATGAATTCTATTTATTATTTCACCTTCTATATTACTTTGAAATAACTCAATTTCTATATTTCTTTTTTTTCCTTCTTCTTTAATATATCCACAAATATATTCAAAGTCTTTAGTTCCATAAATTCCTTTTTCTCTTACTCCTAGCATATTTATATTAGGACCATTTATAACTAATATTTTCATAAAACATCCACCTTCGTAATATTTTGCGAAGCAAAATTTTTAGTATACTGTTCACAAAACACAGTTCACAATTGTTCTCATTTTGTAGGTATAGAATTATATATTTAATCATTATTTTATTTTCAAAAAATCACTATATATTTTCAATTCCCTGACACTGTTACTTTATCCAAAAGACTGTGAATTGTGTACTGTGAACTATATAAATTGTGTAATTTCATTTATAATATTTTCTATTGTTTTATCGTTAACTAGTTTAATATCGCAATATTTATTATATAAATTATATCTTTCTATATATAGATTGTAAAGTTTCTTTACCCCTTCTTTTAACAAAGGTCTTGAAGATATATCTAAATCACTAGCTATATTTTCTACTGATCTATCTATAAATATTATGATAGTCTTTTCTTTAAAAAAGTTTATATTTTCTTCTCTCTTAATTATTCCACCACCACTTGATATTACTACCTTTTTCTTATTACTTAATTCTTTGCAAGCTTTTGTTTCATAATCTCTAAAGTAATCTTCATTTATTTCAAACAATTCTTTTATTGTTTTATTAGAAATTTTCTCTATGTACTCGTCCATATCATAGAAATCATAATTTATTTTTCTTGAAAGTTCTTTACCTATAGTACTTTTTCCACAGCCTGGCATTCCAATAAGTAAAATTATATCTTTATTCATATTAAATTCACCTATATTCTAATTTAATTTCAACTTTATATTTTCATAAATTTCTTTTATTATCTCTTCTTCTATTTCAACTTTATTCCATATTTCTTGAGCCTTAACAGCCTGACCAATAAGCATATATAATCCACCAATACTTTTTTTCCCTAGTAATTTTCCTGTATTTAAAAACATAGTATCCAGAGGATTATATATTAAATCCATTACTATATTAAAATTTTGTATTATATCTTCTGAAACTGGTGTTTTACCTACATTAGGATACATTCCAACAGGTGTTGAATTTATAATAATATCTCCTTTAACTTCTTTTAAATCTTCATAGCTTATTACATGAACATTTTCTAAATTAAATTCATTTCTATTTGGATTTCTGCTTACTATATACACACTTTTTATATTATTGTCTAATAAATAATATAATACACCTTTGCAGGCTCCTCCATTTCCTAGAATAACTGCTTTTTTATCTTTCACTTCTATATTATTAATTTTTATCATATATCCAAAACCATAATAATCAGTATTATATCCATACAAAACTTCATTTTCTAATAAAACTGTATTTATTGCCCCTATTCTTTTTGCCTCTTCTGATATAATATCAATATGTTTTATTATATCTTCCTTATACGGTATTGTTACATTTGTTCCTTTTATCTTTAGTAACTTTACTGCCCTTGTAAAGTCTTCAAGATTATTTTTATTAACTTCAAATAATTTATAAGCTCCTTCTTTGTTTATTAATTTCAATATCTCACTGTGAATTAACGGAGATAAACTATGAGAAAGTTTTTCACCCAATAATCCATAAAACTCCATAACTCTGCCCCTTATTTTATATTTATTTTAAAAATATTATAACATAGTGATTAATTATTTGCTTATAAAAATAGGTAGTGAAACGGATGCTTAAACCTTTTCACTACCTATTTTTATAATTTATTGTAGATATGATTTCTTTACAAATTTAAAATCTTTATCTAATTTAAAACCTTGTCTGTTATAAAATTCAATTTCTTCTTTATGATAATCTTTATTAATAGAAACAATATAATTTACTCTATTATCCTTAGCATTTTTTTCTACTTCTAACATTAACTGATGACCAACTCCAAGTCCTCTATATTTTTCATCAACAATTATATCTTTAATATTTATTGTTTTATTGTTATTACTATCCTCATTAAAATTACTATTAATATATCCTATAACATCATCATTTAATTGAGCAACTATCATTAAAGATTTATTATCCTCTGATATGGATTTTATGTTTGAATAATTAAGCTTAGAATTAAGCTTATAAATATCCTCATAATCCTTTAAATTAACCTCTCTAACATCAAAACCCACCATAAAAAATCCTCCAATCTTTTTTTGTAAACGTTTATAATAATAGTAATTTTTAAAGCAAATTTTATATCTGCTTTTCTTATACAAGTTTTATTTTCTGAAAATTCAAAATATTATTTATATTTTAATTATACATCCAAATCTCTTTTATTTCCACTACTTTTTATATTTTATGTTATTAATATTAATAAACAAAAAAGATTACTGAATATACAGTAAT
Source organism: Clostridium sartagoforme AAU1 (assembly GCF_000401215.1). Lineage (GTDB taxonomy): Bacteria > Bacillota > Clostridia > Clostridiales > Clostridiaceae > Clostridium > Clostridium sartagoforme. Next base: position 13,346 of record NZ_ASRV01000028.1, read on the forward strand.
CCACTATATTTATAGAAATGTTAAGATTAACAGCTTCCTTTGTAACTCCCTATAATTTTGAAATATCCACTATTTTTTTCTATAAGTTCTAATGCATTTTTTACCTTGCTGTCTTGTAAACTTCCTTCAAAGTCTACATATAATAAATACTTCCAAGATTCATGTTTATTTGGTCTTGATTCTATTTTAATCATATTTATGTTATTTTCTGCAAAGTATCTTAAAAGACTATAAAGAATCCCTGCTTTATTTTCTAAAGAAAATACTACACTAATTTTATTACATTCAGTGTTATATTCTAACTGCTTTCCTATAATTATAAATTTTGTATAATTATCTTTTTATCATTTATATTCTCTTTCAATATCTCTAGTCCATAAATTTCAGCTGCTTTCTTGCTAGCTATAGCAGCTTTTCTACTATCTTTTAGATCTGAAATTAATTTTGCACTTATAGCTGTATTATGATATGGAATAATCTTTATATTTTGATAGTTTTTTAAAAATTTTTTACTTTGTTCAAATCCTTGTGGATGAGAGTATATTTCTTGTATTTCATCTATTTTTGTTCCCTTAATTCCAATTAAATTTTGATCTATTTTAATACATTCCTCACCTATAATATAAAAACCATATTTAACTAAAAGATCATAAATTTCAGCAATTGCCCCTGTGTATGAATTTTCTATAGGTAATATAGCTTTATTTATTTCATTTTTTTCTAGTGCATTAAAAACATCTTCAAAGGTTTCATAATTCCTTGTGTTATTATAACTTTCAAAATATTTTAAAAGAGCTTCTTCACTAAAAGATCCCTTAACCCCTTGATAACCTACTATTACCCCCTTATTTTCTTTCATAATATTATTACTAGTTGCTGAATCTTCATTAGCTATATTTTTTTGCAAGGATCTACTTAATTCCATAATATTTTCAAAAAATCTTCTTGTAATATCACTGTAATTACTATTATTAAGATTTCTTACATTTTTTTCTATAACTTCTTCTTCTCTTTTTCCATTAAAAATTGGCAAGTTATTTTTTCTTTTATATTTTCCAACCTTAATAGCAATATTCATCCTTTTCTCAAATAATTCTATTAACTCTTTATCTATAGAATCTATTTGTTTTCTATACTCATCTAACTCACTCAATTAATATCTCCCCTTTATCAAATCAAGTATTCCTATAGCTGTTACAGCTTCAATAACAGGTAATGCTCTTTGGACTATACATGGATCGTGTCTTCCTTCAACTCTAAATTTAACATTTTCTTTGTTTTTTATATCTATTGTATTTTGTTCCTTGGCAATAGATGCTGTAGGTTTTATAGCAACTTTAAATAATATTGGCATTCCATTTGTAATACCGCCCAATACTCCGCCATTATTATTAGTTTTTGTTTTTACTTTATCTTTATCATAGTAATATTCATCATTACATTCTGAACCAAACATATTAGTCATCTGAAATCCCCTACCAAATTCTATACCTTTTACAGCTGGTACTGAGAATATTAAATGAGCTAATGTAGATTCTACTGAATCAAAAAATGGATTTCCAACTCCAGGATTTATACCAATTACAGCACACTCTATACTACCTCCAACTGAATCCCCGTTATATTTAGTTTGTAATATAGTATGCTTTATATTTTCTTCTAAGGATGTATTTATTAATGGTAACTCCATATTTCTTAAGTTTTCTAATATTTCCTTTGATATATCAATATTATTAAACTCTTTATCAGTTATATTTTTTATGGAAGATATATGTGCTCCTATTAATATCCCCCTTTTTTCCAGTATCTGTTTACATATCGCTCCTGCAAATACTAGAGGAGCCGTTATTCTTCCTGAGAAGTGTCCTCCACCTCTATAATCATTAAAACCATCATACCTAGCATAACCTGTAAAATCTGCATGCCCTGGTCTCATATAATCTTTAGTCTTAGTATAATCCTTAGATCTAGTATCTCCATTTTTTATTATTGCACAAAGAGGAGTTCCAGTAGTTTTCCCCTCAAAATATCCACTTAATATTTCTGGGAAGTCACTTTCCTTCCTTGCAGTTGACATTGAGTTTTTTCCTGGAGCCCTTCTATCCATTTCAAAAAGCACTTTATCCATATCTATTTCAAATCCAGATGGTAATCCATCTATGTTTATTCCTATTGCATTTCCATGAGATTCTCCGAATATAGAAATTTTTATATTACTCCCCCATACCCCACTCATCAATATTTCCTCCTAGCATTTTAAAATCTTCAAAAAATCTTGGATAAGATTTAGCTACACAATCATAATCAACTAATACTATAGGCTCTTTACATATAGTTGATGCTATTGCTAAAGTCATTGCTATTCTATGATCCTTCCAACTCCATACTTCTAAACCACCTTTTAGCTCATCTACTCCCTCAATTATAAGTCCATCTTCTTTTTCTTCTATCTTAGCACCTATTTTATTAAGTTCATTAGTTATAGCTCTTAACCTATCACATTCCTTTATTCTAAGTCTTCCTGCATTAATAATTTCTGTTTTCCCTTTAGATACAGCCGCTACCAATGTTACTACTGGAATTATATCTGGGCATTGTGATGCATCGATAATTGTAGAAGTCAATTCATCTTCTACTCTGCATTTTATACTATCTTTATAAGTATAAAATTTAGCTCCCATCCTTCCTAGTATATCTATTACTTCTTTATCTCCTTGAAGAGAATTTATATTTAAATCCTTAATATCAATATCACAACCTAATGCATTTGCTGCAAAATAGAAAGCTGCTTGTGAGTAGTCTCCTTCCACTCTATAATCTCTTGATACATATTTTTGATTTCCTTTAATTATAAATTCCTTATAGCAGTTATTTTTAATTTCTACTCCAAAGCTTCTCATACAGGATAACGTTAAATCTATATATGATTTTGATTCTATCTCTGTACTAATGGTTATTTTAGAGTCTCCATCTAATAATGGAAGCGTAAATAATAATCCTGTTATAAATTGTGAACTTATATTCCCTGGCAGAGAAAATTCCCCTGGTTTTAATTTTCCTTTTACCATCATATTTAATTGATTTTCAACATGATTATACTTTATTCCCTGCTCCTTAAATATATCAAAATATGTTTCCAAAGGCCTTTTTCCTAAATTTCCTCTTCCTATAAACTTTGTTATGCCTTCAAATAATAAAGAAATTGGTACCATAAATCTTAATGTTGAACCTGATTCATTGCAGTCTATAACCCTAACTAAATTTGTTACAATATCTTCTCTATATATTCCTTTAACAACTACCTTATCTTCGTTCTTATCAATGATAGCCCCTAATTGTCTCATTGCATCTATAGTTGCATTAATATCATCTGAATAATCTATATTTTCGATTGTAGAAACTCCAGTTGCAAGAGCTGCACAAATAATAGCTCTATGAGAAATACTCTTTGAAGGAGGAACCATTACATTTCCTTTTAATTTAGACTTTGTTAGTTTTAATACTTTCATAAAACACCACCCTTTGGTTTAATTAACAATTTACAATTATTATTAATCGTTAACTGCAAAATATCTTGCTCGTTGTTTTGTATATGAAGCTTTCTCCTATTTCTTTTAAAAAATTAAATTTATATTATTTTCTAAGTTTTTCTTATCTAGTTTCATTGTTTCAGTTAGTTCATTAATATCTATTGTTAGTTCATATGGTAGTTGATATTTAATTAGTATATCTTTAATTACCTCTTTTGTACCTATCTTTGTTATCCCTAATTCTTCACTTAATTTAGTTATCTCATACATGCCAATAGCAACAGCTTCTCCATGGGTATATTTAGTATAATTGAAATATTGTTCAATTGCATGGCCTATTGTGTGACCAAAATTTAAAAGCATTCGTTGTCCCATATCTTTTTCATCTTTTTCCACAATTTCTTTTTTAATTTTGCAACAATTGTGAATAATGTATTCTATATTGTTCATAACTTCCTTTTTATTACTATAATTTATAAGATTACCCAAAAACTCTTTATCCCTTATACAACCATATTTAATTACTTCTGCCATTCCATCATTAAATACTCTATCACTTAGAGTGTTTAGAACTTCTGGATCTATAACAACTTTCTTTGGGTGATAAAAACTACCTACTAGATTTTTGCCTTTATCTAGGTCTACTCCAACCTTTCCCCCAACACTACTATCTACTTGTGCTAATAAAGTAGTTGGACATTGTACAAATGCTACTCCCCTCAAATAAGTAGAAGCAACAAATCCTCCTAAATCTCCAATAACTCCTCCACCTAAAGTTATTATTAAATCACTTCTAGTAAACTTGAAATTTAAAAGTTCATCATAAACTAAAGGTAAAGTACTAAAGTTCTTAGTTTCCTCACCAGGTTTAAGTACCAACTTTTTCACATCATATCCACTATTAATTAAATTATTTAATACTAAATTACCATAAAATTTATCGACATTTTTATCAGTTATAATAAAAATCTTTTTACCCTTAAAAAGATTTTTTATCTCATGTACTAATGTATTTATTATTCCCTTTTGTATAACAATATCATAACTACTATGAATTAAATCTATTGATAAATTCATTAAAACACCACCTTGTTTAAAATGGGAAAAGTGAAAAAGTTATGGTAATAATTCAACTAGGCTGAATTAAAAAACTAAACAATAGAAGTCCTTATTACTTAATCTTTCATTAATGCTTTAATTCTTCTTTCATCTTTAACTTTTCACTCTTTCACTTTTAACTATCCTATATTTCTCTTCCAACTGCCGCTGCAATTGGTTTTAATTCTTTCATTAACGTTTCATAATCTTCTGGCTTTATTGATTGTGGTCCATCACATAGTGCTTTTTCTGGGTTGTTGTGAACTTCTATTATAAGCCCATCTGCTCCTACTGCAATTGCTGCCTTTGCTAATGGCGCTATCATAAATCTTTTTCCTGTTGCATGGCTTGGATCTACTATGATTGGAAGATGACTTATCTTTTTTATTGCTGGGATTGCACTTAAATCCAAAGTATTCCTTGTATAAGTCTCAAATGTTCTTATTCCTCTTTCACAAAGAATAATATTTTCATTACCGCCAGCCATTATATACTCAGCACTCATTAAAAATTCTTCTATTGTTGCTGATAACCCTCTTTTTAATAGTATTGGTTTATTTGTTTTTCCTAATTCTTTTAGCAAATCAAAATTCTGCATGTTTCTTGCCCCTACCTGAATTACATCCACATCTCTTTGGAATATCTCAACATCATATGGAGACATTATTTCAGTTACTATCGGTAATCCTGTTGTCTCTCTTGCTATTTTTAATAACTCCAATCCATCATATTCCAACCCTTGGAAACTGTATGGTGAGGTCCTAGGTTTAAATGCACCACCTCTTAAGAAATTCGCCCCTAATTTCTTAACTTCCTTTGCTATAAACTTTATTTGTTCTTCGCTTTCTACTGAGCAAGGTCCTGCTATCATAGCTATTTTATTTCCACCTATTTCATTTCCATTAATATTAACTATTGTATTATATGGATGAAACAACCTATTAGCTTTTTTAAATGGTTCTTGAACATACATAACCTTTTCTACATTGTCATTTGCTTCAATTTTTAATGGATCTATCTTACTTGTATCTCCCACAAGCCCTAGAATTATTAATTCTGCTCCTATAACAGGACTAACCTTAACCCCTTCTCTTTCAATTTCTTCAGTAAGTTTTCTTATTTCCTCTTCTTTTGTTCTTGGTTTTAAAATTATTATCATAAAATATGCCCCCTTGTTGTAATTGATAATTTATATTGCTGACTTTTATTATCAGCTTTTTAAGATTTTTATATTAAAAAAAGGGCCTCTAATGAGCCCTCTTAAATAATCAAAATATTTTCATATAAAAATATATAGTTTATATTATAAAACTCATTTGAAAAGAATTATTTATTTTTTTGTAAAACAAATAGCCAGCGCTAAATAAAAAGCCCCAGAATATAAAGTAAAAAAAGCTATTAAATTTTACCGATTTCTTTATAATTCCTTTCATATTTTCCTCCAAATAAACTAAAAATTCTTTACCTAATTATACCAAAGGACATCATTTTGTCAACACTTCTTCTTATTATTTTATTATAATATTGGAGCAATAAGCATTATTAATGCTTCCTTTATTCTCATTACCCTTCCTCTGTTGTTGTATTCATCCATTGTAACAATATTACAATCTCTTATATCATTATAAAAAATCTCTTCTTGCTGCTTTGAAAAATTATCATCAAATATAAAAGCATTTATTTCAAAATTTAGTTGAAAACTTCTTATGTCTAAGTTGGCAGTTCCAATACTGCATGCTTTACCATCTGATACAATTGTTTTTGAATGAATAAAGCCTTTTTGATATCTATATATTTTTACCCCACATTCCATAAGTTCTCCTATGTTTGCACTCAATATCCATTCCATAAAAAAATGATCCGGTTTTCCTGGAACCATTATTCTTACGTCAACGCCTGATAATGCTGCTATTTTTAGTGCTTCTCTAGTAGATTCATCTGGAACTAAATATGGAGTCTGAATATATACATTTTTTTTAGCGTTGTTTATTATTTTTATATATGCATTCCTTATATATTCTTCTTTATGATCTGGGCCTGAAGATACTATCTGCATTCCTACATTTCCTTGAGCTTCTTGTTTATAGAAATACTCATCATATTCTTTAAGTTCTCCTTCTGATGCATAATCCCAATCTAGTATAAATCTCTTATTTAACTCATTTACAGCTTCCCCTTGTATTCTTATATGGGTATCTCTCCAAAAATCAAATTGTTTACCTTTGTTTATGTATTCATCACCAACATTAAATCCACCAACATATCCTATATTTCCATCTATGACCACTATTTTTCTATGATTTCTATAATTTATTCGAAGATTTATGTACGGTAATATTCCTGGAAAAAATAATTGAAACTTTATTCCAAGACCTCTTATATATTTAATATATTTTCCCCTTAGATTTTTGATCCCATTCCATCTACTAATAACCTTACCTCTACTCCTTCATTAACTTTCTTTTTTAATTCATCTATAATTTTATTACCTAATCCATCTAATCTAAATATATAATATTCAATATGTATGAATTTAGTTGCTAATCTTATATCCCTTATTAAATCATTAAATTTTTCCTCTCCTATTATGTAACTTTTAACACTATTTCCTGTTGTATATAGAGATTTAGAATGATTATAATTCATTTTTATAATATCTATATATTCTTCTGCAATTCTTCTTGCTTTCTTCTCTTCATCAAAACTTTTTAATAACTTATTTGACTTTTCCTCATCTATAAATTTCTTTTCTCTAAATATCTTTTGCCTATTTAAATTTTGACCAAGAATCAAATACAGTATAAATCCAAATCCTGGAAGTACTAACAAAATAATTAACCACGCCCATGTGGTAGTAGGCTCTTTTCTTTCTATAAATATAAGGGAAATCGCTGATACAATATTAATAATATATGCTACTATTAATAAAATATATGTACTCATTTATATCACCCCCATGAACACATCTTAATTTATAATTCAGCAGAAGTTTATTCCTCAATTATTCATTACTCATTTCTATTATCTATTACTCATTATAATTATATCCATTTTCTATAAGTAATCAAAGTTTCTTATAAGAAAATATATATTTTCTTATAAGAAAAGAAGCTGTAATTAGATTAACTTTTCCTTAATCTAATTCAGCTTCTTTTCATAATTCATGAAGGGTTTTAGTTTTGACCAAAATATCTATCTAATAATCCCTTAAATGCTTGTCCGTGTCTAGCTTCATCTTTACACATTTCATGAACTGTATCATGAATTGCATCTAAGTTTAATTGTTTTGCTAATGTTGCTAAGTCTTTCTTTCCTTGGCATGCTCCATGTTCTGCATCTACTCTAGCTTGTAAGTTTGCTCTTGTATCTGCTACTACTACTTCTCCTATAAGTT
>NZ_ASRV01000029.1 GCF_000401215.1 Clostridium sartagoforme AAU1
AACCACATACTGTACAAACAAATTTTTTCATAATTTAAATTCCTCCTAATTTCCACATTATTTTATTATGAATTTATTTTCAATAATTTACTTTTTAAATTATTTTAAATCCTCTCGATGTTTATTATTATATAATAATAATTATCCATTGTAAATATTAAAAATTATTTTTTTTATTTTTTAAAAAAACTTTTTATAATTATTATTTTAATGATAAATCATCTAATATATTGATAATTTATCATTAATACAGTTTTCAATAGAAGAACTCCTCACAGGAAAAATCCAATGAGGAGTTCTTAGTATATAATAATTCCAATTTATTTTTACTATTAATTTAAATTCTATTTTATTCCCAATGCTGCTTCAACATCAGAAATAATAGTATCTATAGCCATTATTCCACTTCCACCAACATACCAAGCTTGTGGATTAACATATACTATGTGCCCATCTTTATAAGCCTTTGTTGTCTTCATTAATTCATTTTCCACAGCTTCTTTCACAGATGCTTGAGTTCCAGTTATTGCACCTCTATCTAAAACAAATAAGTAATCTGGATTCTTTTCTTTTAAATATTCGAATGAAATATTTTGTCCATGATTTGAAGCCTCTATTTGTGTATCGGCTGGAGTAAATCCAAACTTACTATAAACCATATCATATCTTGAACCTGTACCATATACAGATAATGAACCTTCATTGAACATTGTCATTAAAGCTGTTGAATTATTTTCTTTAACTTTAGCATTTACCGCTTCTAATCTCTTATTTATATTTCCTAATTCAGTTGTAACGCCTTCTTCTTTAGCAAATACTTTTCCTAATACTTTAGCATTGTTCTCTGCTGAAGCAAATATGTCACTGTTAGCTGTACCTAAGTATAATACTGGAGCAATTTTCTTTAAGTCTTCATAATAAGACTCTTGTCTTCCCTCTATTATAATTAAGTCTGGTTCAACTTCATTGATTTTTTCTAAATCAAATTCTTTTAATGAACCTAAATCTACATATTTATCATCTTTATATTTATCTAAGTATGCTGGAAGAGAACCTTTTGGTAATGCCACTGGTTCAACCTCTAACTTAGTCATTATATCTAATGAACCATAGTCTAAAACTACAACATTTTTAGGATTAACAGGTACTTCTACTTCGCCCTTTTGATCTGTAACAACTACTGTTTTCTTTTCTTCTTTTGCTGAATCTTTAGTTGATTTATCTCCTGAAGTACAACCTACTACTCCTACTAATAATAACATAACCATACTTAATATGGCTGCAAGTCTCTTTTTCATTACATTTACCTCCGTTTTTTGTTTTATATAAATTTTGTTTTATATAAATTTTATTTTATACTGTAATTTTTTTAGAAATATATACATATCTTTTGATTATTTACTTCTCTAATATTGAAATTCATATCATAAAGACAACTTAAACTATCTTCTGTTATCATTTCTTCTGTTATAGTATGATTTACTAATTTTCCATCCTTTAATGCTACTATTGTATCTGAATAACAGGATGCAAAATTTATATCATGAATAACTATTATTATAGTTTTTCCTAAATCATTAACCATTTCTCTTAAAAGCTTCATCATTTCAGCTGAATGCTTCATATCTAAATTATTTAGTGGTTCATCTAAAAGTATATAGTCTGTATCTTGAGCAATTATCATTGCAATATACGCTCTTTGTCTTTGCCCACCACTTAATTCATCAAGATACTTATCTTGAATATCTATAAGTTTCATATAATTTAAAGCTTCATCAACAAGCCTTTCATCATCTTCTTTTAATTTGCCTTCACAATACGGGAATCTTCCGAATGAAACAAGTTCTCTAATTGTCAGTCTTATATTTAAATTATTACTTTGCTTTAATATTGATAATTTTTTTGATAACTCTTTAGAGTCCCACGATTTTATTTCTTTACCATCTATAATAACTTCTCCTGAATCAGAATCCATAAGTCTTGATATTATAGACAAAATAGTACTTTTACCTGCACCATTTGGTCCTATAAAGGAAGTTATTTTTCCTTCCTCTATTTTAAAAGAAACATCTTCTAGAACTTTTTTATTTCCATAACTCTTGTTAATATTTCTTACTTCTATCATAGCTTACTCTCCCTTAATAATAGATTTATAAAATAAATTCCACCAATAAAATTTATTATTATACTTATAGTCGTATTGAAATTAAATACTCTCTCAACAAAGAATTGACCACCAACTAAAGCTATTATACTTATAAGTGTTCCAACTATAAGAAGAACTGAATGTTTGTAAGTTTTAGTTATCTCATAAGTTAAATTAACAACTATTATTCCTAAAAATGTTATTGGACCAACTAATGCTGTTGATAGTGAAACTAGTATAGCAACAAATACTAATATCTTTTTGCTAAATTTATCATAATCAATACCTAAGTTTATAGCTTGCTCTCTACCTAACGACATTACATCTAGCTTATTAAAATCTTTATATAAAGTAATTGCCATTATTACTAATATCACAACTGAAATAAATATTATTTTTGTATTTACTAAACTAAATGAAGCAAATAGTTTCGTTTGAAGTGCATCAAATTCATTCGGATCGATTAATACCTGCATAAAAGATGATAAACTTCTAAATAATGTCCCAACAACAGTTCCTACTAGCAATAAAAAGAATATATTATTTCTTCCACTTTTAAGAACTACTTTAAATAATATCATTGCTAAAATTACCATTAAGGTGCCTGAAGCTAAAAAGTTTACTGTTTTATTAACCATGAATACTGATGTAGATCCAAATACAAAAATTACTACAGTTTGTACTAAATTATATAAAGCATCTAAGCCTATAATACTTGGCGTTATAATTCTATTATTGGTTATTGTTTGAAATAATAACGATGCTACTGAAATAGTTCCTCCAGCTATTAAAATGCCTAATACCTTTGGAATTCTAAGAGATAGATTAAATCTATAATTTCTTGCATTTAACCCCCACACTACAAATAATGTTAAAAAGGTTATTGCAATTATTGACATTATAATTATTTGTTTTTTATTATTTTTCATTATTTATTCCTCCTAAATATTAAATAAAGGAATATTACAGCTCCAATAACTCCTACAGTTAAATCTATAGGTACTTCATATGGTGCAATTATTAATCTACTTATAATGTCACAAGCTAATACAAAACTTCCTCCTAGTAAAGCAACAATCGGCATATTAGTTTTAAGATTGTCCCCTTTCCATATAGAAACTATATTGGGTATTATCAATCCTACAAAAGGTATACTACCTACTGTTATTACAACTAATGATGAAATTAAAGCAACTATTATAACTCCAATATTAGTAACTCTTTTATAATTTAGTCCAAGACTTACTGACATCTCTTCTCCCATACCTGCTAAGGTAAATTTATGTACGTAGGAAAAAGCTATTATCATCAATGGTATGCTTAAATATAATATTTCATAGTTCCCTTTTAATACCGTTGAAAAATTTCCTTGTAAAAAAGCTCCCATACTTTGTCTTAAGTTATACTTATAAGCAAAGAAATCTGTTATTGAGCCTATTACATTCCCCAGCATAATACCAACAAGTGGAATGAAAATTACATTCTTTATCTTTATCTTCTTTAATATAGTCATAAACATAAAAGTTCCTACTACCGAAAATATAAAAGACAAGATCATCTTTTGAAATATATTAGCAGATGAAAATATTATTATAGAAAATAAAACTCCTAGCTTAGCTGAATCAACTGTTGCTGCTGTTGTTGGTGAAATAAATTTATTATTACTAATTTGTTGCATTATTACACCACTTATACTCATACCCACGCCTGCAACTAATATACTAATCAAACGAGGTAATCTACTTATCATAAGAACCTCTATTTCTTCAGTCCCCATGTTAATTATATTTATATCCGATACTCCAATAAATATAGATACTACTGATAGAATAAATGTAATAATCAATAATGATTTTTTAGTCATCTTCTCACTCCCGTCATTTGATAATATATATCAATTGATTTTTATTATAGTTGATATAGATTATCATTGTCAATGCACTTTTGGATAATTTATCTATATTTTTATAAATTACGTAACATTTCTTATATTTAAGTGAAGAGGATATTATTATTAAATAAAGAAATGTAAACATTTCTTTACCTATAGGAGAAGCTTTTTACAATATAAAATACGGCATGAGTTATATTTAATATAAATCTCATACCGCATAACTTTTCCTATTATCTATTTATAAAGATTACGTTTAGAAAAAATTTATTCAAATTAATTTATTGGTATATCATTTTTGTTCTTTATTTTATCAATTAGTTTATATGGTAATAATAAAATATTATCTAGGTGCTTGTCCTCTATTTTTTTAGCTATGGCAATTACAACTTCTGCTAATACTATTGCTGCTATTCCATCTAAAATAAAATGCTGCTTTATAAATAATGTTGATAGAATTATCAGTACACCTACTAATTGTGTATAGTAAAACCATGCCTTGTTTTCATTTTTCATTGTATATCTCATAACTATATAGGTATTTAATACATGTATAGATGGAAAACAATTAAATGGTCTGTCATTTTCATAAATAATATTAACCAATTTATTTGATATGCTACTATTTATTATTGTTGGCCTTACTATCTCAACAGGAAATAAATAATAAACTAAATAACATACGCACATACCTATATATACTGTAAATAAAGCTCTTATATATTTTCTACGATCTTTTAATAAAATAAATATTAGTCCTATAAAAATATAAATATACCAATATATATAAGGGAAAATAAACATTGAGATAAATGGTATCTGTTTATCTAATGTTAAGCTAAAATCTTTTCCATTTTTTGCAATTGAGCCAGCTATAACATAGTTTATATTCATTAATGGAAATAATGCAAACCATATTAAATCTAGCCATTTCAATTCATTTAAATTATACTTTAATATAATTTTTTAGATAATTCCTTCATTTTCTACCCCTCCCCATTAGTTTACTGCCTTAATATAAAATATGTTATTAAATTTAATTTTATCTCTTACTTCCTATTTTACAATAATTAACTTATATTGTGCATTTTATAAAGTAATATTAAGAATTTTATAAGATTTCAAGCCAAAATAAAAAACTCCATTGGAGTTTCTTTAGTTAACTTATTTTTATTAAGTTATATTTTTAATATTTCTTCTACTTTTTCATGTCTATATTACTTTGTAATATTTTAGAAAGCTCATCAAATTGCTTCATTTTATATTGCTTATAACTTAATTTATCTTGATCTATATCTTCAATTTTATTTACTTTTAATAAATATTTTATAAATATATTAACAAATTTGCTATCATCAAATATTCCATGAATATAAGTTCCGAAAACTGTAGATTCCTTATTTGTAGTACCTGCTATTTCACCATTATTTAATTTAATAAATGGAATTGCATTTTCATCCAAATTACTAATTCCATTATGAATTTCATAACCAACTACTTTTATATCATTAAATTCTGGAATTTTATTGGAAATTATTTTTCCTTCCGACTGTTTCGTTATTTTATTCCTATTAAATATTGTTTTTATATTTAAAAATCCAAACCCATTTTCAAATGTTTCTTTTCCTTCTATCCCAAGCTTATCCTCGATAAGATTTCCTAACATCTGATAACCACCACATATTCCAAAAATTAATGTTCCCTTGTTTTTCAAATTTACTATTTCGTTAAAAATACCATTTTTCTTTATTTCTCTTAAATCCTCTATAGTATTTTTACTTCCTGGTATAATTAATAAATGGGGATTACCTATATCTCTTCTATTATCTACATATCGTATCGATACTCCATTTAATCTTGCTAAAGCATTGAAATCCGTAAAATTTGACATGTATGGAAGTTTGATAACTACTATATCAAGTTTTTTTATATCCCTATTGTTTAACCTTTCTGTTACGCTATCTTCATCTTCTATATCTAATTGAAAATATGGCATAACCCCTAGTACTGGTATTTTTATAATATCTTCTAATTGCCTCATGGCTGGCTTAAATAAATCTATTTTCCCTCTAAATTTATTTATAATTACACCTTTAACACGCCTTCTATCTTCTTCATCTAAAAGCATTATAGTTCCTACCACTGATGCAAATACTCCACCTCTATCTATATCAGCAACTAATATTACAGGTGAATCACTATCTCTAGCCATTGACATATTCGCAATATCGCTGTCCTTTAAGTTTATCTCCGCACAACTTCCAGATCCTTCAAGTACAATTACGTCATATTCTTTAGAAATCTTATAAAAGGTTTCTTTAACTATTTCTTTTAATTCCTTATTTAATTCCTTATATTTATATGATTCAATATTACATTTTACTTTCCCATTAACTATAACCTGAGTCGTCATATTTCCACTTGGTTTTAAAAGTACTGGATTCATCCATGCCTCTGGCTCTATTTCACAAGCTTCTGCTTGAACAACTTGTGCCCTTCCCATTTCTAAACCATCTTTTGTTACATATGAGTTTAATGAAATATTTAAAGCTTTAAAAGGAGCAACTTTTAAAGCTTTATTTTTAAAATACCTACAAAATGCTGCTGCTAATGTACTTTTTCCAACTGATGAAGCTGTACCCAATAACATTACACTTTTACTCATTAATAACACCTGCTATATCTAAAAAACCATGAGTTTCATTTGTAATTATTCCATTTTCTTTAAATCTTATTGGATATTTAAATAATGGTCCATCAAACACAAAGGTATGATACTCTCCATTTTCGCCACATGCATCTGAACCTGTTTTTATTATATCCTTAACTACTTTATGAGTTAATTCTTTTCCTAGAAAGTCAGTTGATAATGCATCTAATCTAACATTTTTAATAACGGTTTTAAAACCAGCATCTATGAACTCATAAGTTAATTTTTCCCTATCTTCAAGCCACAATGGGAATATTGCTTCCATTTCAACTTCATTACATCTATCTGTACACCATGTTCTATGTGCATCTAAATCTATATCGCCAAATACACAACCTTCTGCTCCTAATTCATTTTTAGCTTTATATAGTGCTTTTTTAAAAGATTCTGCATATTCCTCGCCCTCACAGTTCACTAGTAAAAGAGGAATATCAAGTGATTTTGACACCTCATTTAATAAATCATTTGGTACTCCATGAAACCATGACCTTAAAACTTTTTTATCTACTGTAATGAGTAAGGCAACTGGCTTATTACCTTTTCTTATCATTCTATACAAGGATAATGTACTATCTTTTCCACAACTATATGACATAACAAATTTTTTCTTCATTATAAACTCCTCCCTTTATCTCCATTTTTCCAAGGTTCTTACCATAAAAGATTTTATATCTATTCCATAAACTTCTTCTAAATCATTGTTATTTAAAACTTCTTTTGTATTTCCATGCCCTTTTATGATTCCATCATTTAACATCAAAACTCTATCTCCAAAGTTTTGAACTAAGTTTAAGTCATGTAATACAGCTACAACAATTTTATTTTTTTCTTTAGCCCAATTCTTAAGATAATCTAATATTTCAATTTGGTATCTTAAGTCCAAGTGATTTGTTGGCTCATCTAAAAGTATAACTTCTGGATCTTGTGCAAAAGCTCTTGCTAAAAATACTCTTTGAAGTTGCCCTCCTGATAATTCACTTATAAGTTTATTTTTTATATCTAATATTCCAACCATCTTTAGGCTTTCATTTATAATTAATTCATCTTTTTTAGTTAATCTAGAAAAAATGCTTTTTAAATGAGAATATCTTCCTAATGCGACTGTTTCATAAATCGTATACGGAAATTGTATATTAGAACTTTGTGTCATTAACGCAATCTTAGTTGCAAGATCTTTTCGTTTTAGTGCATTTATATTTTTCCCATCCAATTTGACTTCCCCATGAAAATCAATAAGACTAGATATAGCTTTTAATAAAGTACTTTTACCACATCCATTAGGCCCAACTATACATAAGTTTTCACCTCTATTTATGCTAAAACTAACTTGCTTTACAATATCTATTCCGTCATAACCACAACAAACATTTTTGACTTCTAACATATTAAAATCACCTACTTTGATTTTTTAAAATATAAATAAGCAAAAAATGGAGCACCTATTATTGCCGTTACTGCACCCACTGGAAGCTCTGATGGAACTATTATAGTTCTTGCAATTAAATCAGTAACTACCATAAGACATCCACCAAACACAACTGACATAGGAATAACACATGAATGCTTTGATCCAAATATTTTTCTTACTATATGCGGAGCAATTAAATCAACAAAACCTATAGTGCCACTTATTGAAACTGCTGCTCCTGTTAATATTGCTACGAACAAGAAAAGATACTTCTTAACTCTTTCAGCTTCAACGCCAATAGATTTAGCTTGTTCTTCTCCAAAGGTTAATACATCCATTTCTTTTGCAAATATCATTACTCCAATTATTCCTATTATAAAAAAAGGAAATCCCGCTTTAAGATAGCTCCATCCTCTCATAGAAAATGATCCCATTTGCCACATAGTTATAGCTTCTATCTTACTAGTAAATAAAGCTGTTATTGTTGTTAATGCTGCATTAAAAAATAAAGAAAAAACCATTCCTGACAATATTATTGTACTATTAGACAATTCCTTATCTACCTTACTTGCAAATACTAATACTATTATCATTGTTAATAAACTACTTATAAAGCCTATTAGAGGTAATGAAAAGTTTCCGAGGAATGGGATAGATATTCCTGAAACTATTAAAAGACCTACTCCTAAAGATGCTCCTGATGATACTCCTAAAGTATAGGGTGATGCTAATGGATTTTTTAAAACTGATTGCACTACAGCCCCACTTGCTGCAAGAGCTCCTCCAACAGTAAATGCTAATAATACCCTTGGCAGTCTAATACTCCAAATTATTGAAACATCCTTTACTTCAATACCTTCTAATAATCTTACATTAAATAATTTGTGAAGTATTATTGAAATAATATCCATAATACTAATATTGGAACTTCCAATGGAAGTTCCAATACAAATTATTAAAATAACTAGTGGTATTGATAATATCATCAATACTTTATTTTTATTATATTTATTTATATTCATTTGGATAAATAGCCTTTGCCATTTCTTTTAAAGCCTTAATTATATTTTGTGATGGTCTTGATGATGAGTTACCATCTATACTATAAACTTTGCCTTCCTTTATGGCTGTTATACTACCCCATCCATCACGGCTTTTTATATCATCAACTGCCTTTACTCCATTTATATCTGGCATACTAGTTAATATAACATCCGGATTAGCAGATATAATAGCTTCTGTAGATGGTGATATCCATGATTTTTCATTTGCAAATATGTTTTCTGCTCCAACTATTTCAATCATTTCATTTAAGAAAGTCTCTTTACCAAAACTACTTAACATAGAACCAGATCCTATCTCAAAATAAACTTTCTTTTTATTGGTTATTTTATCTCCAATAGCCTTTATAGACTCAACTTCTTTTTTCATATTATCAATAATTTCTTTGCTTTTTTTATCTGCTTTTGTTATTTGTGCTATAAATTCTATATCTCCATATATCCCATCAATGCTATAGCTACTTGGTATATATACAACTGTTATTCCTGCATCCTTTACCAATTGAAATGGATCATTATCTCCAACTTTATTATGTCCTGATGCAATAATTATATCTGGTTGTAATGATATTATAGTTTCTGCATCTGGATTTCTAAAATCTATTTTAGGTAGATCTTTATTTATTCCTTCTACATCTGCTGAATATTTATCTACTGCGACTAGTTTATCTGCAAGCCCTAAGTCAACTAATACTTCTGTATTAGATGGTGCAGTTGATATAATTTTTTCTACTTTCTTTGGTAGAGTGAATTCATTTCCCTCTCTGTCTGTCATAGTTTTTGTAGTTTCTGCACAACCAGCAAATATTGCTAATGAAAATAACATTGCAAAAACTAACGAAAGAATTTTACTTCCTTTTTTCATAATACTTTCCTCCTAATTTCTTATTAGGGCTTATTTTATAGAATGATACTTAATTAATCTTTCTATAAAATAAAAAGACATACTAAGAGTATGCCTAAAATACATATTTCATAATTTAAAATTATTAAATAATAGAAAATAGCTTGTATTATCTATTAAAAATAATTTAAAACTATAATAGTATTTTTACTATCTCACCCTCAGAAGATAATAATCTTTATATAAAAGGCAGGTCTCCCGGCTTTACTTCATCCTACTTTCTAACCTTCCCGCATTTTTTTGCAGTGGTATTAATAGATTTCGTCCATTTCACGGTTACTGGGGTAGCTTAGGAATGATACCTAATTCCCTATTAAGCTTAAAAAGCACCCTAAATATTTAATATAGTCTAAATTCAAATAGAATTATATTATTAATGATATAATATGTCAATTAAAATATATACTGTAATTTATAATATAACTTTTTATTATGCTATAAAATAGACCTATAAAATTAAATATTAAATACATTAATTCATTATTTTTTTTAATGAATTAATAAGTTTTTCATTTTCTTTTCTAGTTCTTACTGCAATTCTATAATAATAATTATTTAATCCATTATAATTACTACAGCTTCTTATAATAATACTTTCTTTTAACATAATTCTCTTTAAATCTATTTCTTTTAATGTTTTAAACATTATAAAATTTACATTTGGTTCGAAAACTTTTATATTTTTTATCTTTATTAGTTCTTGGAATAAGAAGTTTTTTTCACTTTGTACATAATCTATAGTATTTTTTATATATTCTTCTTCTAACAAAGCTGCAATTGAAGCCTTTTCTGCCATTATGTTAATATTCCACGGAACACATGCTTTATCTATTTCTTCTAGTAAATCTTTATTCTTAGAGATGCCATATCCCATCCTAATTCCTGGTATAGCAAAAAACTTGGTCATAGATTTTATAATAAATATATTTTTATACTTATTTAATAAAGATACTGCAGTATAATCATCATTGTCTTCTACAAAATCTAAAAATGATTCATCTACTACAATTATAGAATTAAATTTTAAGGCTCTTTCTGCAATTCTTTCTATCAAATCTTTATTGGTTAAATTTCCTGTTGGGTTGTTAGGATTACATATAAATATAATATCTATATCATTATTTATATACTTTAATATATCTTCACTTATATTCCAATTATTACCTTCTCTTAAATAATAGTATTCTATATTTCCATTTATGCTTAAAACTGCTTCTTCATACTCTCCAAAAGTTGGAGCTGGAATAAGCACTTTTTTAGGTTTTAAAGCTCTAACTAAATTAAATATAACCTCTGCTGCTCCATTGCCTAAGGTTAAGTTATTAATGTCTATATTCTCAAATTTACTTATGGCTAGCTTTAAATCATAATAGGTTATATCTGGATATCTTTCAATATTATCTAAGCCCTCTATAATTGCCTTTTTTATATTTTTATGTACTCCCATTGGATTTATATTAGCTGAAAAATCTATTAAATTATCTTTATTTAAATTATATTTTCTTGATAATTCATCTATATTTCCACCATGAACTACTTTACTCATATTAAAATCTCCCCCATTAAAGATAAAAGTATAGCAATTAAATAACTTAAGAAAGAAACCATATATAAAATATTACTAGTTTTATTTACATCTTTAACTTCTATCTTCTTTATTTCATCACCTATAGTTGGTTTTTCTACTAATTTACCAAAATAATAATTAGCTCCTCCTAATTTTAGCCCCAAAGCACCTGCTACCGCCGATTCTGGATGTGCACTATTAGGACTACTATGGTTATATCTATCTCTCTTATATATCTTATAAGAATTTTTATAATCCATTCTTAATATAAAAGCTGCTATAACTATTAAATATCCTGTAATCCTAGCTGGTATATAATTAAATATATCATCAAATTTAGCTGGAAAATATCCAAATTCATAATATTTATCATTTTTATATCCAAACATTGAATCCATAGTGTTTACTGCTTTATATACTAAAGCAAAAGGGGCTCCAAATAGCCCAGCATAAAAAATTGGTGCTACAACCCCATCAGAAATATTCTCTGCTATTGTTTCAACTACTGCTCTTAAAATTTCCTCTTCATTTAAGTTTTTAGTGTCTCTTCCAACAATATAAGATAATCTATGTCTTGCTTCTTCAATATTATTATCCTTTAAGGCTTTTACTACCTTTAAAGCTTCAACCTTTAATGACTTTGTTGCTATACAAAAATATATAATAATTCCACTTATTATCACTCCAAGTATATAATTAAAATTATAGCTAAACCTTAAGATTAAGTTACTAAATACAAAAACAACTAAAACAACAGATATCCAAGTTGATAATCCTGCCATCTTAAGGGACTTACTTAGTTTTTTTCTAAAATAATTTTCTATTCCTTTACATAAGTTTCCTATTAATCTTATAGGATGAATTGGATTTTGTGGATCTCCTATTATTAGGTCTAATAAATAGCCTAAAGTTAATTCTTTCATATGTTTATCTCTCCCAATTTTAATAATTATCTATAATCATTTTATATCTCAGTAACATTTAATATTTTAAACTCTGAATTTAATATTTCTACTTGGAGATTATATCCTCTTCCATAGCTTGGCTGCCATTCATAAAAGTTCTTACTATTATCATAGAACTCTTCTAATATTGTCCCTATAGTTCCTCCATGTGAAACTAATAAAACTGAATTTATTTTTTTATTATTTATATTATTAATAAAGTCTATAAACTCATTTCTTATTCTTTTTTTATAATTATTCTTACTTTCGCCATTAGGACATTCTATTTCTCCAGATTTATCTGTTATCCAATCAATATATCTTTTGTCTTGCTTTAAATCATCATAGGATTTCATTTCGAAATCTCCAAAGTCATATTCAAAAAAACCCTTTAACTCTTTAAACTCGTTACTTTCATATAGGGCTTCAAAGGTTTCATTGGCTCTTTTAGCACCACTAGTATAATATTCTTCACATATTGGATACTCAATACTTTTCTTTAGAAATTTTAGTTCTTCTAATCCTTTATCACTTAAGGATAAATCTGTTTTACCACAGTATAATTTCTTTTCATTAGCCATAGTCTTTCCATGACGTATTAAATAAATATTTATGTTACTCATCATCTTTAATCACCATTGGTATTCCACAAAAAACTCTATATATGGCCTTAGAATTACTACTTATGTACTGAAGGCATCTTCCTGTATTTTCTCTCCAAAATCTATCTTCTTTTTTTAATGGAACTATTCCCTGGGAAATATCATCACATACTATTATCTTATCCTTAAATAATTCTGAATTACTTACAATATAATCCATGGCATCAATTTTCTCTAAAGAAAGTTTATAAGTAAACTTATGAAAATTATTAATTACCTTCTTTGAAAAATCTATTCTTAAATCTTTTGAATCATCATCAATTGCAAAAATATCTTCATCTTCTATATTAAATTTTTTCTTTACAAAACTAAGCTTTCCATTATAAGCTCCACCAAAAACTAATATCAAAATTATCCCCCCTTACTATATAATTGCTAAGAATAGTATTCCTACAACTTCTGCAATTACTAGTCCATATCCAGCACTATCTCCTGACATTCCTCCAAGTTCTTTAGTGCTTTTATTTACTGATACTATAGCAGAAATTATCATAAATACAGGCACTAATATAGCTTTTAAATTAAATATTAAAACAAAAGAAGTACAAGATATTAATAAAATTAAATATAAAATTATTATATCTAATTTCCCAGTATCTTTTTTAAAGTAAGAACCTAAAGAACTTTCTTTCATAGATTCTTTTTTTATTAGCATCAGTGCCATTAAAGCTCTTGATATTATAGGTATAATTATAATTCCAATGACATTCACCTTATTTTCTACTAAAGTATAAATTGCTGCAAAATCAATAATAAATAAAATAGCTAAAGAAATAACTGCAAAGGCTCCTGTATTAGGTCCTTAAGTATTCTTATCTTTTCTTTTTGATCTCTTCTAGATAGTAATGCATCAGATACATCCATAAATCCATCTAAATGTAGCATGCCTGTAATAATAAAAGGTGCTACCATAGTAATTGCAGAAATTAAAATTGTAGAAAGATTAGAATAATCTGCAATTCTATATATAAAATAATTAATAAATCCAACTATTAGCCCAACTAAAGGATAAAGCTTCATCATGTGTCTAACACTTTCATCCTTCCAAACTTTATATGGCATTGGCAGTATTGTAAACATACTTAAAGCCATTATAAAACCGTTAATTAAATTCTTCATCTTAACTTCATTATTTCCTTTCTACCCTTATGTATAATTTCATTATTAAAGGAATACTCAATAACAATATCAGCAATACTTGCTAAATTTATATTAAGTTTCCCCATTTCCCTTCTAAAGCTTTCAGTATAATTATCATAAATAATTCCATCACTAAATAAATAATCAGTGACTATTATTAAGTTTTCTATCTTTTCACTTATAAGCCTTATTTCTTTAATTATCTTATCACTTACATTTATAATAAAACTTCCATTATCAAACATTTCATTAGTAACTAGGGATGTAATACTATCTAATAAAATTGTATCTTTTTTAGATAGATTATCTACTATGTCTTTTAAGTCCTTATCTTTTTCAATAGTTATAAAGCCCCATCCTTTTCTTTCTAATAAATGATTTTCTATTCTCTTCATATCCTCTAAATCAGAAGCCTTCATAGTTGCAAGATAATATAACGCTCCCTCTTTATTTTCAATTAACTTAGAATACTTTTGAGCTGCTATTGATTTTCCACTTTTAGAACCACCAACTAATAAAATTATCATTTTAACCCAGCCTTTTCTAATCTTTATTAACAATATAATTTTTCTTATCTTTAATCTTATCCAAATAGCTTGGATCTATTTCTGCCTCTTCAAAGGTAGCCATATTATTCATCATAGCACAAGCATAATTAATTACTGAAAAAGCAATTGGACATCCACTGCCTTCCCCTAGTCTCATATCTAAATTTAGCATTGGCTCAAGTCCCATATTATTTATAGCAATGTTATATCCTATTTCCTTTGACATATGAGATGGAATTAAATAATCTTTAACACTATCACATAATTTAGTTGCTACTAAGGCTGCAACTACTGATATAAAGCCATCTATTACAACAGGAAGCTTATAATAAGCTGCTCCTAAGTAAACACCTACCATTCCTGCTAAATCAAAGCCTCCAACCTTTGCAATTACATCTATTGGATCTTCTATATTGGGACTATTTATTTCTATTGCTCTTTTTATTACCTTCTTCTTATTTATAAAGGCTTCATCTGTAAGGCCAGCCCCCTTACCAACAACATCATCTATTTTACATTTAACTAAGGAAGCTAATACTGCACTACTAGTAGTAGTATTTCCTATTCCCATTTCTCCAACCCCTAAGATGTCATATCCCTTTTCCTTAACATCTCGTACTAAGTCAATTCCAATATAAATAGCCTTTAAAGCTTCTTCATAGCTCATGGCAGGTCCCTTAGCTATATTATTTGTCCCTTTTCTTATCTTCTTATTAAGTGCTCCTGGAATCTCTCCCTCACAATTAACTCCAATATCTACAACAATCAAATCTGTATTATTCTCTTTTGCCAGAACTGCAACTCCAGTAAGGCCCTTAGAAAAATTTATTGTTTGTGCTAATGTAACATATTGTGGAGATGATGCTACGCCTTCCTCTACTACACCATTATCTGATGAAAAAATCATTATACATTTTTTATCTATTCTATTTTTTATATTTCCTGTTATTCCTGCAAGCTTGATTGAAATATCTTCAAGTTTTCCTAAACTCCCTAATGGTTTTGCTAAAAAATCAACTCTTTTTTTGGCCTCTTCTTTAGCTTTATGGTTTGTTTCTTTTATATTCCTTATTACATTATTTACTTCTTCTATATAACTCATGCCCTTACCCCTTATTCTACTTCTTTTTGTTATAATATAGTACATGCATAATAAAAGTCAATAAAGTATATTTTTATAAACAACAAAAAATCCACAGCTTAATATAATTAATCCGTGAATTATTATTTAAAATTTACTTTCATAAACTTTATTATTGATACTTTTCAAATATTATTTCTGAAGGACTTGGCCAGATATTTCTTTTATTTACAAGTTTTATTTTTATATTTTTAACCTTTACTCCATTTAAAAATATTTCTATAAAATCTTTATCTTTCCCTATATATGATCCAAATAATATTAATCTTTCTATATCATTTTGATAATCTAATATTTCATAAATTTCATAATAAATAAGTTC
>NZ_ASRV01000030.1 GCF_000401215.1 Clostridium sartagoforme AAU1
ATAAATAAGTTCTCTATTAAATGATGAATATTTTATCTTATTAATTTTCACATAATCATTAAACTTATATATAAATTCTCTTGAAAAATGTCCATTACTATCTTCTAAATATATTTCCTTCTTCCCTAAGTCCGAATTCATGCAATTATCTTTATACTTATTAGTTATTGATAAAAATCTTTTTACGCTCTCTTTGGAAATTTTAAAGAATTCATTATAATTAAAAAACCCTTCATACAACACTGTAGTGGATAGAATATCATCTATACTAATACAATCCATATAAGCCTCCTTTAATTTTTATAAAGCCCCAATAAAATCCCTAAATTATTACAAATTACCCTATACTTATATTTTTATACTTTTTCTTATAATTTTAAAGTCCTATTTTCATCAAAAATAGTCATAAAAAATAGGACTAAAGTCCTAAATTTGTTTTTTTATTTAATTTTATAAAATTTATCATTAATTAAATCATTTTAATTAGCTCTTGCACTTCATTTTTCTCTATTATTCTCCATTGACCTAATTCTATATCTTTAGATGTTATATTAATAATTCGTATCCTCTCTAGCTTAATAACATTGTATCCAAAAGCCTTAGTCATCCTCCTAATTTGTCTATTTAAACCTTGAGTTAAAATAATACTAAATATATTTTTATCTATTCTATTTAATTTACATGGTCTAGTTATTGTTCCCAATATCTCAACTCCCCTAGACATTCTTTCAATAAACTCATCATCAAAGCCTCTATCTACTGTAACAATATATTCTTTTTCATGATAACTATCTGAAAATAATATTTTATTTGCTAATTCACCATCATTTGTCATTAAAATCAGTCCTTGGGAATCTTTATCTAATCTTCCAACAGGAAAAATATAATCCTTGTAATTTAAAAAATCAATTATATTATTTTCTATATCATTTGCTGAAGTGCAAACTACACCTGGTGGCTTATTCAATGCTATATATACCTTTTCTTTCGGATTTACTCTTTCTCCATCTAATAATATATCATCAATTTCCTCTACCCATTGACCTTGTTCACATAACCTTCCGTTAACAATTATCCTTTTATCTTTAATCCATCTATTTACTTCTTTTCTTGAACAATATCCATAATTACTTAGTAATTTATTTATCCTCACGATGCAAATTATCCTTTCTGTTTCTGATTTTTATATTATATACTTAATAGTTCACAGTTCACAAGAGACAGTTCTCAATTATCTATTATAAGGGGGAAACAGGGAACAAGTATTAAGGAACAGGGAACAAGTAACAGGTGTCAGGTGTTAGGAGTAGCAGATATCAGATTTCTGGGAACAAGTTTCATATTAATCCTTTTACCTGAGAAAATAGCTATGAATTGTGACTGTGAACTGAAATAAAATTGTATTTTTGTATTTCAGTCCAAATATATTTTCTTCGCACCATTTTTAATTGTTGTCATAAATGAACTGTGTTAAATTCATCTTAATAAACTTCTTAAGGAGGATACTATGAAGAAGAAAAAAAAAGTAATTTATTTATCAATATCAATAATTTTAATTTTATTTTCTATAATAATTTCTTTTAATTATTTTAAACAAAAAAACAAGGATTTGGAAAACAAAGCTTTCTCATGGGATAATGTTAGTCTTTATTTTGTGATGACTGATAGATTTTATGATGGCAATAAATCTAATAATAATTCCTATGGAAGGGTTGGGGTCGATTCTAAAGGATCTACTGTTGGAACTTTTCATGGTGGAGATATTAAGGGTTTAACTAAAAAACTAAAAGAAGGTTATTTTAGTGATTTAGGAATTAATGCAATTTGGATTACATCACCTGTAGAACAAATACATGGTTTTATATCTGGAGACTCTAATGGTTCCTTTGCTCATTATGGTTATCATGGGTACTATGCTTTGGATTGGACTTCAATAGATAAGAATATGGGGACTGTCCAAGAAATGAGAGAATTTGTTGACTTAGCTCATTCAAATGGAATAAGAGTTGTGTTGGATGTAGTAATGAATCATACTGGATTTTCTACCTTAAAAGATATGTCTGATTATGATTTTTCTCCAACAAAAAATGATACAGTTGATATTTCTAGTTGGACTCCTAGTGAAACTGAAAATTTTGATACTTATAATAAAACTATAGTAGATTATTCTGGTCATAAGGAAGAATGGGCTAAGTGGTGGGGTCCTGATTGGATAAGAGCCGGATTACCTGGATATACTCCTGGTGGTACAAATGATATCAACATGAATCTTTCTGGATTACCAGATATAAAAACAGAATCCACAAATCCTGTAGATATTCCACCAATACTTAAAACAAAATGGATAAAAGACTCTACAGAAAAAAATAATAAATGGATAATTCCTTCTGCTGAAAAATATAGAGAAAATTTAGATATAGCTCCTTCAGAGTATATAATAAAGTGGTTATCAGCTTGGGTAGAAGAATTTGGAATTGATGGTTTTAGATGTGATACTGCAAAACATATAGATATGTATAGATGGCAAGAATTAAAAGAAGAATCAAATAAAGCTTTAAAAACTTGGAGAGAAAATAATCCAAACAAGCCTGGTGCTAAATGGATTGATGACTTTTGGATGACAGGTGAAGTTTTTGGACAAGGAATTGAAAAAAATGAATACTACGCTAATGGCTTTGACTCTATAATAAACTTTAAGTTTCCAAAAGGTGATAGCCTAGATTCTCTTGAAGAAATTTATTCTGAATATGATGATAAAATAAATTCTGATCCTTCATTTAATATTTTAAGTTATATATCCTCACATGATACTGGATTAACTAGAGGTAATATGATAAATTTAGGTACAAAACTTATATTATCTCCAGGAGGCATAGAAATTTATTATGGTGATGAATCTAACCGTAAAGCTTCAACTAATACTATAACTACTGCTAAAGATCAACCTTCAAGATCTGATATGAATTGGGACACCTTAGATCAAACAGTTTTATCTCACTGGCAAAAGCTTGGGCAATTTAGATCTAACCATATTTCAATAGGAGCTGGTACTCATAAAAAATTACAAGACTCTCCTTATATATTTAGTAGAACTTATACTAAGAATAATATTAATGATAAAGTTATAATTGCTACTAACCTTTCTGGTGAAACAACTATAAATGTATCATCTATATGGGAGAATTCTACATCTATAAGAGATTTTTATACTGGAAAGAAGTACACTGTTAAGGATAATAAAATTACTGTTAACGCGGATATTAATGGTGTTGTATTACTGGAAAAAGTGGATAAGTGATATGAGGGAACATGGATTAGGTAACAGATGTCAGGTGGCAGGGATGAGAGAACAATTATTAATATTTAAACTTAATAATATTAGTTTAAAGCTATAATATGTATTAAACTATATATTTTGAAATTTATGTGTTTATTTAATTAAAATTTGTATAAAAAGTGGACATATGTAAATTGACTTATTTTGTCACTTCATTCCAAGTCAACGCTAACTTACATATGTCCACTGAAAAACTAAAGGAAGGAAATTATAGACCTACAACTTCTTTTATTGCTTCTACTACTCCATTATCATTATTACTTTTTGCAATAAACCTTGATACCCTTTTTAAATCATCATGGGCATTTTCCATAGCAAAGCTATAGTAGGCACTTCCCATCATTTCTAAATCATTAAGATAATCTCCAAATACCATTGTTTCTTTGTGATTTATATTTAACATGTCCTGAATTTTATTTATAGCAACTCCTTTATTAACTCCTTTAGCTGTTATATCAAGCCAAATTTCTCCTGAAACAGTAACTTGAAGCTTGTCTTTATATTCGTTATAGTATTTATCACTATTAAATTCAGAGCCCGAAAAATCGCATATAGTTACTTTAAGTATATCATCCTCAACCTTGGTCAAATCTTCAATTATTTCATATCTTTCATAATACTTCTTTGTTTCCTTTACTAATCTTTCTTCTCTACTTTCTATATAAGCTGATTTTTTACCACATACTATTACATATGAATTTTCTATAGTTCTACCGATCTTTATAAGCTCAACTGCTACATCTTTATCTAATGAATTGACTATAATTTCTTCTCCCTTATATACCACAAAAGTTCCATTTTCAGCTATAAACATCATGTTATCTTTTATCTTATCAAATCTCTTAAGTAAATTGTAATACTGTCTTCCACTTGCAGCTGCAAATATTATATCCTTCTCAATAAGCTTATTGAAAATGTCAAAAAACTCCTTATTTATTTCATTTTTTTCGTTTAATAAAGTTCCATCCATATCTGATGCTATAAATTTTATCATCTGATTTATCACTCCTATTTTAATATACCACTTTTACATTATGCTTTGCTAAGCCATCAATTATATCTTCTTCTGGTCTTTTATCTGTGATTATATAATCAATGTCATCTAATTCACAGAATTTATATGATCCATCACTATAAAATTTTTCATTAATAGTAATTAGATACTTCTTTTTACTCATTTTTATAATTGCTTCCTTTGTACTTACTTCATCTAAATTGAAATTACTAACAAAGTTATCTTCTATATTAATTCCACCTACACCAATAAAAGCTTTATCTATTTTAAATTTTTTAATTTCTTCCACAGTAAAAGCACCCATAGTTCCCCCTATTTTTTTATTATAAATTCCACCTAACTGTATTATATCAATATTTGGCATTGAATCAAATTCCATAGCTATTCTATTCATATTTGTTATCAATGTTATATTTTTTTAAATCCAGTCATCATAGTTGCAATAGTATAGTTAGTGCTTGAAATATCCATAAATATAACATCATTTTCTTGTATTTCATCCATAACTAATTTTGCTATTTTTTCTTTTTCTTCAATATTACTTATAATCCTTGAAGTAGTATTATCATTATGAATTATTTTTCTCTCTAGAATTGCTCCCCCATATGTTCTTTTTATGTTGCCTTCTTTTTCTAACTTGCTTAGATCCTTACGAATCATATCTTCAGAAACCTTAAATTTTTCACTTAGTTCTTTTACCCTTACCTTACCATCTTTTTTAATCATTTCTAATATATCTTCTAATCTTTCTTCCATAAACAATTGAATCACCGCCTCTTTATTGTTTGTTATTGTTTATTATTATTTTATATCATTTATTATTATTTTTCAATATTAAATAACTAGAAACATTAGACAATAATCTTTCTAAAAGAATAGGAACTGTATAATTACTTATTTTAATAAAGCATTATACAGTTCCTAAATATTAATTTTTAATTATTATAGTTAATAAAGCTAAACTCTTCACTTTCATCATCATTATTTTTTTTCTTAATTAATAAAAGTGATATTACAATTCCTATGATTCCAAATATCATAAAACCTATAAAAGTACCTGTTACCATAATAGATTCCGATAAAAACATAGGTAGTATCGTTGCTATAGTATTATTAACCATATGCATTATTATTGCTGGCCATAATGATTTTGTTTTATATGTCACATATCCAAAAATCAATCCTAACAATGTTGCATAAGAGCCTTGAATTAAGTTTCCATGAAATAAACCGAATAATACCGCTTGTATGATTATTGTCCAAGTGATAGATATATTTTTATTTAACGTTTTATATATTACACCTCTAAATAAGAACTCTTCTGCAAATGGAGCAACTATTCCTACTGTTATTATTGAAATAATTATACTTCCTTCCGCTAGTGGTGAAAGTATTTGATTCATGACATCGAAATATTTTGTAAGCAATCCTGCTTCTTCTATTAAACTTAATACTCCAGAATTAAATAGCCATACACATACTCCAAGAACTCCTGCAATAATAAGATTTATATTTTTTGTTTTAACTATTTGTAGTTCTTTTTTAGTACTTTTCTTTCTTACTTTATAAATCAGTAAAAATGTAAGTACTGTTATTATAGATGAAGCCAAAAGTATATAGTTTGTTAAACCTAGGATACTATTAGTCATGTCTTCTATATTAGGACCATTTGCGGTGATTTCATTTATATTATTAATTGTGTAAATAACTCCTATAGTACCTCCTACCACTACTGAAACTATTACTTGAATCAAAAACGCTAATAATAAATATCCTGCAGCCCCAAAAAAACTTTTAAATTTTCCCTTCATTTCTCCCCCTACCTTCTAGTATTATTTTTCATTAAATTTTATTAATTCTAATTATATACCATACTGTAATATTTATCCATATATTTATAAAAAATCAGCCTTTTACATAAAAAACTCTATTTTACCATACTTTCTCTTTATTTTTTCTCTCCCTTAGTTTAAAATTAAAAGTAAAACTAAGATACTATTTATTTCAGTTCACAGTTTCTGATTATAATCGGTGGGATGGAACAAGTAACAAGGAACAGAGAATTTAATTTTACAGAGTAAAAAGTCTTTAATTTTCGTTTTCACTACTAAATTTATAACCTGTTACCTACTACCTGTTACTTTATTCAAAAAACTGTTAACTGTGCACCAGGAAATTGCTTTGCGATTTAAGACTAATCATAAATATATAAAAATATGATTTAAAAGAAAAAAATAGTATATAACTAATATATAAGGTAATAAAAAGATAAATTTGTACAGGAGAGGTATGTATATGTCAAATGAAATTAACTCATCTAACTTTATAAGAAATATAATAATTGAAGACTTAGAAAGCAAAAAACATAATGAGATTATAACTCGTTTTCCACCTGAACCAAATGGATATTTACATATTGGTCATGCTAAGTCAATAGTTTTAAATTCAGGTCTTGCAAAAGAATTTAATGGAAAATTCAATTTAAGATTTGATGATACGAATCCAACTAAAGAAGATACCGAATATGTTGACTCTATTAAAGAAGATGTTAAGTGGCTTGGTGGTAATTGGGATAATATTTATTTTGCTTCAAACTACTTTGATATAATGTATGATAAGGCAAAACTTCTAATAAAAAAAGGATTAGCTTATGTTTGTGATTTAACACCAGAAGAAATAAGACAATATAGAGGAACTTTAACTGAACCTGGCAAAGAAAGTCCTTATAGAAATAGATCAGTTGAAGAAAATCTTGATTTATTAGAAAGAATGAAAAAAGGTGAATTTAAGGATGGAGAAAAAGTATTAAGAGCTAAAATAGATATGACTTCTCCTAACATAAATATGAGAGATCCTATTATATATAGAATCGCACATGCTGTTCATCACAACACTGGTGATAATTGGTGCATATATCCTATGTATGATTTTGCTCATCCACTTGAAGATGCAATAGAAGGAATAACTCACTCAATTTGTACTTTGGAATTTGAAGATCATAGACCTCTTTATGATTGGTTTGTAAGAGAATGTGAAATGGAAAGCACTCCAAGACAAATAGAGTTTGCTAGACTTAACATGACTAATACTGTTATGAGTAAAAGAAAGCTTAAACAACTAGTAGACGAAAATATAGTTGATGGTTGGGATGATCCAAGAATGCCTACAGTGTCTGGTTTAAGAAGGAAGGGCTATACTCCTGAAGCCATTAGAAACTTCTGCACGGCAATTGGAGTTTCTAAAGCAAATTCTCTTGTAGATTCTCAAATGCTTGAGTATTTTATAAGAGAAGATTTACAACCTAAAGCTAATGCTGCTATGGCAATCTTAAGACCATTGAAGGTTGTTATAACTAACTATCCAGAAGGTCAAAGTGAAATGCTACCAGTTCCAAACAATGCAAAAAATGAAGCAGCTGGTACAAGAGAAGTTCCATTCTCAAGAGAAATCTATGTAGAGCAAGAAGACTTTATGGAAGCACCTGTTAAAAAGTACTTTAGACTATTTCCAGGTAATGAAGTAAGATTAATTGGTGCTTACTTCATTAAGTGTAACGATGTAATAAAAGATGAAAATGGTAATGTTATAGAGTTACATTGTACTTATGATCCTGAAACTAAGAGTGGCTCTGGATTTACTGGAAGAAAAGTTAAAGGAACTATTCACTGGGTAGATGCAAAAACTGCTAAACCTGCTGAATTTAGACTTTATGAGCCATTAATATTAGATGATGCTCCTGAAAATGAAGGTAAGCATTTCTTAGAACAAATAAATCCTAACTCATTAGAAGTTTTAGAGGGATATATTGAAAATACTACTGCTAATATGGCTAAACCACAAGATAAATTCCAATTAGTAAGAAATGGTTTCTTCAATGTAGATCCTAAGTACACTACTGATGATAAGCTTGTATTTAACAGAATAGTTTCACTTAAGAGCTCATTCAAAATTAATAATTAAATAATTAAAGAATGAAAGAATTATAAAATTTTAGAGAGCTGCTGTTGTAGCTCTCTTTTTATAGTTTCTATTTTAAACCAATGTTGGTAATATATAGTATAAAAATTATAAATAAACTTATCCACTTTTAATTCGTAATAGTTTAATAATTATATAAAATATATATTTATAATATAATCCCAGGAGATATAAATATGATATCTCCCATAAAAATTAATAATTTTCAATCATGAAATTTTTCCACTCTTCAATAAATTCTTCTTCTGACAAATTTAAAATTTCATTTATATTTTTTACTCCAACATTATCTATTATTTCTAATAATTTATCATTCTCATACTTACTAATAACGAAATCAACTATAGCTCTATATGCTTGATATCCCCATTCATCAGTTACAGAACTTGAATTCTTTAATATTTTACTTAAGTCTGGAAGATTATTTGTTAATGCTGCCACTCTTAAAGCATTATTAGTTCTATAATATATATTATTATCAAAATATGTATTATAATATGCTATTCCCTCAGATAACCATTCATAAGCTGCATTATCCATAGAAACATTTCTAGCAGATGTTAACTTGTGAATTAATTCATGCCTAAATGTCTCCTTGATATCAGAACCATTCTGAATTTCTACTATATATATTCCTACTCCATTTGCTGCACCTAAAGGTTCTAAGCTTTTATATGATCCAAAATCTATAGCTGATGTTAAGTCACTAGATGTTTTATAAATCATAACATCTATTTTACTATCTATATCTACACCCATATTTTTTTCAAAGTCATCATATATTGAATTAATATATTTATTTAAATCTTTAATTTTCTTTATATTATCTTTAGTATAACTATAGTAAGTAAAGTTCTTTCCCTTTAAAACCTTATAAAGTTCTTTTTCTTTATCATAAGGTTTATAAAAATTAATAAATAAAATAACTCCAATTATAATAAAACTTAATAACAACCCTATTTTTAATTTTAAACTTTTCATATAACCTCCTATATATCATAAACCTATATATTTAATTTTT
>NZ_ASRV01000031.1 GCF_000401215.1 Clostridium sartagoforme AAU1
TTTTTTGATATCAATTAAATTTTACAAAAATATATAAAAATTGATAAACTTTTTATTAACTTTTAATTAATAATAATACAATTGCGTATTAATCTATGTTTTAATTATACATTATTATGGAATTATATTCCATAATAATGTAAATAATATGACCTTTTGGAAAATAATAATAATTATCAAGTAGAGCGTTTCTATAAAGCTCTAAAATAGAAGTTATATTATAAAACTTTATACCAATCGGTCAAATTTTATATTGAAATATTTCTTTTTTGGTTATAAAATATTCTATGTATTTTATATACATAATCATTAAACTTAAGATATACGGAGGCACTTATGAAGAGTTTTACAACTATATTAATATTAACAATTGTTGGTGGTCTTATTGGATGGATAACTAATATCTTAGCCATAAAACTTTTGTTTAGGCCTATTAACCCTATTAAGATTCCTATCTTAAATATTAAAATATTAGGCTTAATTCCTAAAAGAAAAAATGAAATTGCTTCTAATATTGGTGAAGTTATTTCTAATGAATTACTATCAATGGATGATATATTAGAGCAAGCATTAAATAACTCTAATGGAGAAAGCTTTAATTCACATATAACAAATAAAGTTAAAAATATAATAAATGAAAAGCTTAATGTGATTCCTATGCCCTTTAGAATGATGGCATCACCTTATATTGATGATATATTAAATAAGGAAGTTCCTAATGCAGTTAATGAAATTAGTGCTGATTTATTAAATAAAGCTAAGGAAAATGTTAATATTCAGGAAATTGTTGAAGAAAAGATTAAAGAATTAGATTTAGAGCAGCTAGAAGATATAATAATTAGAGTTGCTAGAAAAGAGCTAAAACATATTGAAATTTTAGGTCTTATATTAGGTGCTATTATTGGAGTACTTCAAGGAATTTTAGTTATTTTCCTTTAAGGACAATATATTATTAACACTTAAATAATAAAAATCTTATATATATCCCCATCTATATTGAATTGTATAATATAGTAATTTAAAATAGTAATTAATATGTTCTTATGTTAGATTGAGGTGATTTTTATATTAGAAGCTTACTTTTTAGAAAATAGTATTAGAGACTTTAATGATATGTATCTTTGCTATTGTGGCTTAGAAAAGTGTGTGCCTTTACATTCCTTTGGTCCTGCTGTTAGACCTAATTATTTATTACATTATGTACTAGAAGGAAAAGGTTATTATTATGTGGATAATAATAAATTTACAGTTAATAAAAATGAAGGTTTTTTAATAAGCCCTAATATCGTTACTTTTTACCAAGCTGATCAGGAAAACCCTTGGACTTATTTATGGATAGGAATTGATGGTAACAAGGTTGAAGCTTACTTAAAATCAGTAGGTCTAGATAAAAACAATGTAATTTTTAAATCTAGTGAAAATGATGAACTTAAAGAATATGTTATGGAAATGCTAAAGCACCATAGAAGTACCCCTGCTGATTCTTTTAAAATAGAAGGGCTTTTATATCTGTTTTTTCCAAATTAGCAGAAGATAATAAAAGTATATTGCTTAATGATAAAAATCATTCTTATAATACATATATAAATAATGCAGTAGAGTTTATTCAAAACAATTATCATTCACAAATTAAGGTAACTGATCTTGCTGACTATGTATGCTTAAATAGAAGTTATTTAACATCTATTTTTCAAAAACATTTAAATATGTCTCCCCAAAAGTTTTTAATGGAGTTTAGAATAACTAAAGCTTCAGAACTTTTATATAATACGGATTTACCCATTGGTAATATTGCTTTTTCCTGTGGATATAATGATCCACTAGCCTTTTCAAAAGCCTTTAAAAAGGTAAAAGGAGTTAGTCCAAAAGAGTATAGATTAAATAAAGGTATTTCTGCAAATAAGCTTTTATTAAGAACATAATTAAATATTTATTATATAAAAGAGAGAAACTCACTTTATCTGATTTTCTCTCTTTTTAAATTTCTTTTATATTTAGCTTATTTTACTTAATGTCCAAATTTTAGCTTGGTAATCATTAAATAATTCTCCAATTTCAAGTCCTATATACATAAGTTCATCTCCGCCAAATACTTCTCCAGTTTCATTAAGTTTATATAATGAATTTTCCTCTAGTGCTTTAAGCTTTAATCTCCTTGGAAGTACATTTGCTTCTCCATACTTTTTTACATAACTAACTACAACTTTATTTTTATCTTTGGATAAATTCATCCATGCTACTTCATTACTATTAGATGAACTCTTTAGCCTATATAAATCTCCATATTGAACAATAGCTCTTATATTTTTATAAAACTCAACTTGAGCTTTCACTTCTTCTTTTTCTTCATTACTCATTTTTGTTATATCTAATTCGTAACCAAAGCTACCAGCCATAGCTACTACCCCTCTTGTATTAAGTGGAGTTATTCTTCCCACCTGATGGTTTGGAACTGCTGAAACATGACTTCCCATAGAACTAGGTGGATAAACTAATGATGTGCCTTCTTGAATCTTTAATCTTTCAATAGCATCAGTATCATCACTTGTCCAAGCTTGTGGCATATAATACAACATTCCGCCATCAAATCTTCCACCTCCACCAGAGCAGCTTTCATATAAAATATTAGGAAAATCTGAAGTTATATTTTCTAATATTCTATATAATCCTAACATATATCTATGCACAACTTCTTTTTGCTTTTTAGCTGGCCATGCAGGAGATCCTATTTCACTCATATTTCTATTCATATCCCATTTAACATAAGATATTGGTGCTGATTTTAATATATTTGTAAGCATTTTTATTACTGCATCACAAACCTCTTTTCTAGACAAATCTAATATAAGCTGATTTCTTGCTTGTGAGCGTGTTCTTCCTTCTATATGAATACACCAATCTGGATGTTCCTCATACAATTTACTATTAGGTGAAATCATTTCTGGCTCAAACCATAAACCAAACCTCATTCCCATTTCATTTATTTCTGATGCTAATAAATTTAATCCACCTTTTATTTTCTCTTCGTTAACAAACCAATCTCCAAGTGAAGACTCATCACTATTTCTTTTTCCAAACCATCCATCATCTAATACAAATAATTCTATTCCAAGTTTACTGGACTCATTTGCTAGCTCTTTAATTTTTTCATTATTAAAATCAAAATATGTTGCTTCCCAATTATTTATAAGTATTGGTCTTTCCTTATCTTTATATATTCCTCTAGATAATCTTTCTCTATATAAATCATGATATATATGAGACATTCCAGTTAGTCCATTAGGTGAATATACTAATACGGCTTCAGGGGTTTGAAACTCTTCTCTTGCTTCCAAATTCCAAGTAAAATCAAAGGGATTTATACCAATTTGTGCTCTTGAATTATTATGCATATCAACTTCAACATTTGCTAAAAAGTTTCCACTATAAATTAAATTGAATCCATAAACATCTCCATAATCTTCATTAGCATTGTGGCTAACTAATGCCATAAATGGATTTTGAGCATGGCTGCTTGCCCCTCTTCTACTTTCTACACATTGTCCTCCAGACCTTAATGGGGTTCTTATTATATGCCGCTCTCTTGCCCATGCTCCTGATAAATGTATAAAATCAAATTCACTGTTATTAAAGTCAACATTAGCACTTAAAACTCTTAATATATCAACTTCTTCATCGCTATCATTTATTATTTTACAAGATCTTGCTATTGCATTATATTCTTCAAAAATAGTATAGGATAATATTACTCTAAGCCTTGCCAGCTCATCCTTTAAGGTTATTTCTAGAGTTTCTGCTTCATTATCATTTTCTACATAGGTTGCTGGTAGTCCATTAAGTTTTTTCTTCCCTTTAAATATTTTATGACTATCATATCTAAAATCTGTTACAGTTGTTCCATTTGACAACTTTATTTGAACTGCTGGTGAGCGTAAATCTGCATTCCCATAGCTTGGGTACTCCTGTGGTATTGCTTCTAAATGTAAATTATCTATATTATCTAAGTCAGCTAAAAAACTTCCACACTGTCTTTTTTTAATTATATAATCTATTTTATTTGAATTAATTTTTCTTCCCCAATATAAATGAACTATATGTCCAGTTTCTAAAACTCTTAATACATAGCTTGTATTTTTTGATTCAATATTAAATAGTTTATTTTCTTTATTAAATCTAATTCCCATATTATCCTCCATCATAAATATATTTTTATACCTTTAATACTTAAGAATATTATAATTTGTGATAGATTTTATTAACATGACTATTTGTTATAACTTTATGTCCTAATGTTATTTTTATTAAGATTATTTTATTTAATATAAGAAAAGAGCTGTTTGCCACAGCTCTTTTTTACTATTCTAATTTGAATAATAGTTCATCTTCTAGAACTTTTCCTGTATCCTTAAATCCAAAACTTTCATAAAGCTTTCTTGCTATATTGTTCTTTGGATTAAAGGAAATATATATATCCTTACAATCCTCAAGTTTCTTCATTTCCTCAATTATTTTACCTAAGGCAAGTTTTCCATATCCTTTTCCTTGATATCTATGATCTATCATAAACCTACATATTTCATAAAAGGAATATTCATAGCAATATCCATACATTGTAAAGCCAATCATTAAATCATCATCATATATTGCTTTCACAATCCAACCATTTTGAACCTTTGATTGTGCAATGGAAAAAGCATTTGAAGCAACGAATTCTTCAAAAACATAGTGCTTACCATCTTTATTAGTAGTTAATAGGGTACATTCCACTAAATTACTCTTATCAATATCTTTTAAATATATACTCATTTTATCTCTTCCCCTTCATAGAACTTTTAATCCTATGTCTTTCTTGGCTCTTAGCTTTTGATAAATTATAGGCTTCTTCTCTTTTAAGCTTTTTATATCTTTCTAATCTATCTATTTCTAATTCACCATTTTCAACGGCTTCTCTTATTGCACATTTAGGTTCATTCTTATGAGTACAATCTGAAAACTTACATTGCTTTTCTAACTCTTCAATATTACTAAAGGATTTATCAACATCAGCAGAAATTAATCCAAGCTCCCTCATTCCAGGAGTATCAATTATTACTCCACCATCCTCCAATAAAAATAACTCTCTATGGGTGGTTGTATGTCTTCCTTTATCATTTTCACTAATTGAGTTAGTTTTTAAAACCTCTTCATTCAATAGCTTATTAATTAGTGTAGATTTACCTACTCCAGACGAACCAATAAAGGCTATTGTTGTTCCAGATTTAATATATTCCTTAACTTTTTCATATCCATTTCCATTTAAACTTGAAGTTACTAGTATATCTATTCCTATAGCAACTTCTTTAACTTCTCTTAGTCTTTCATCTATATCTTCATATAAATCCGACTTAGTTAATACTATAACTGGTATTGCCATGCTATCCCAAGCCACAGCTATATATCTTTCAAGTCTATTAATATTAAAATCATTATTTAATGCCATGCAGATAAATATATAATCAATATTTGCTGCAACAATTTGCACATCATATCTATTGCCAGCTATCTTTCTTGAAAAACAACTTTTTCTAGTTAACACTTTATGAATTATAGCATCACCATTTTTATTATCTGTTCTGTCTAATAATACCCAATCCCCCACTACAGGATAATCTAAAGTACTATTTGAAGAATATGATAATTTACCAGATACCCTTGCAAGCACTTCTCCCTCTTCAGTAACAATTCTATAAATATCCTTATATTGTACTGAAACTCTTCCTAAATAAAAGTTTTCATTATAACTACTTGCTTCTTTAATGTATCCTTCATTTAATCCTAATTCTAGTAAGTTTTTATTATTCATTCTTCCTCCCGAAATTTAAACATATTGGGAAGGATATTTATTGCTATACTGTAGTCACCTTCCCATTACCAACAATATAGTTTTTATTGATTCTTACTAAATCCATCATAAAACATCACATCCTTTCAGATAATTAATGGTTAATTTTGTAATTACCATCATATTTATTATATATTAATATTCATTTTTTTACACTATTATTTTAATTTATAAGCACTTTATTCGTTAGGTATAACTTCCCCCTTTTCATCTAACAAATATATTGCAAAAACTATCTCAATTTTCAAAGGATCTTCCTCCACACTTTCACCATTATAAACAATTCTTATTTTGTCACTCTTCTCTAGCTCGGGTAGCTTATCAGTAGATATTGTATTTTTATTTACAATAATACTATTTGCATTAATAATATCTTTGTCTGAATTAACATTTTCATTGTCTATTGGTACAACTTTAATACCTTCTTCTGTTACATCATCAACAACTGCATTCATATAATTTTCTGTTTTACCACTTTCTACTTTACACTTTACACATCCTATCATTAATAGACCTAAACTAAAAGTAATAATTAAAAGTATTACTTTTTTTGGAATATCTCTATATTCTTTCATACTCTACTCCCCCACTTAACATAAGCATTACCCCTTATAACTAAAAACATTATTAAAGCCTAATAAACTAAGTATCCCTTACAAATTTATATTATTCCTACTAATATAAATATACAATTATAATTTATGTCTTATGCAAAATATGCTATAGTGATAGAATTTAAATAAAACCTTATTATTTTCATTTAATTATATATTCAATTAATATATAATATAAATATATATTAATTCACAATTATATTATAAGTATTATTATTTTTTAGTTGGTACTCTAATTAGTTGGGGTGATGTCTATAAAGATAATGAAAAAAGAAAATTAATGAATAGCATTATTAAAAACTACTATATAAACAGTAATTTATTAATATCATAAGTTGGGGGTAAGATATGAAAAGTAAAAAATCAACAATAATAATATTAGTTTTAATTATAACTAATATTATTACAGTATGTTATTCAATGCTATATCAAAATAATATAATTAAATCATTAACAACTGATTTAACTATCACACAAAATGAACTATCTCAAAATAGAAGTTTAGTTGAAAAAGAAAAATATATCTATGAACTAAGAAACGTACTTGATTCTAATTTTTATTTAATTTTAAATTCAGCTATTAAAGGTGATTATATTAGTATCAAAGATAATTTAGCAGATGATGTTACAATTGAAAATGGTCATATAAAGGGTTTAAACTTTGATTTTACTATTCCTCAAGAAAATATGTCCTTGAGACAAAGAATGTATGATTTAGTGTCTGATACTGAATTTAGAAGTATATATGAAATATACGATTCAGGATACTCAAATGAACCAAAATATGATGCTAGGCTATACACGCTTAATGTAAAGTTTTCTCAAGTTGATGGGAATTGGAAATTAAACTTTATTAGCATTGATGAATAAGATTTTATTACAATATTACTCAATTAAAAATAATAAATAAAGGATACCATTAAAGGTATCCTAAACTATTATATCTAGCAAATTTTATATCATAATTATTAAAACTACTTTCAGTAGTTTTTACATTAATTATGCATTATCAATTATGCATTCTGCATTGTGCTACAGCACTTCTATCTTTTTATTTGCCAGTAACATCTTTTTGGTGAATAAATCTTTTCTTCTTTTTTAAGTTTATCCATTACCTTGGATACTTCTTTTTTATCTATTCCTGTTCCTTCTGCAACTGCAGTAGCATTTAATGGTTTATCATTTTTAGTAAAGAAATCTAAAACTACATCATAATTTTCCATATTATACATCTCCTTTTCATATTTATATAACTTTAAGTTACTATTATTTTACATAATATTTACTATAAATTTCAACTATT
>NZ_ASRV01000032.1 GCF_000401215.1 Clostridium sartagoforme AAU1
TACAAAGATTTACAAGATAAGTAATATTTATTAGCATCAATACTATTTGTATATTTATAACTATTTTTTTAATTCTGCTAGTATATCATTAAATGATTTTAACGAATTCATATCTGAAATTATAGTTTTATTTTCTATTGCTTTCTTTAAAATCATTGAAGCTTTAGTATCTCCTACAAGGATTGCTCCTATTATTTTATCATCTTTAAAGAATAGTCTTTTGTAGACTTTTCCATCCTTCTCATCCTCTACTATTGTTTTATCGAAACTTT
The DNA here is from genome assembly GCF_000401215.1 of Clostridium sartagoforme AAU1. GTDB lineage: Bacteria > Bacillota > Clostridia > Clostridiales > Clostridiaceae > Clostridium > Clostridium sartagoforme. The sequence goes on from NZ_ASRV01000032.1 coordinate 273, forward strand.
CTTCTATATTCCCCACTGAAAATAGTGAAGTATTAAAAGCGTTCATCATTGTAACTGGTGTTAAGATAGAATAACTTGCTTCTTTACCTGCAATGTTATATCCTGCAACCTTTCCTTCTTCAGATGCTACATTCCAAAGTCCACCTATTTGCCCTGATAATTCTGCAACATCCCCTGCTGCATAAATATTTTCTACATTAGTTTGCATTTTATTATTAACTATGATTCCTCTAGCTACATTTACTTCTGTATTTTCTAAAATCTTCGTATTAGCTCTTATTCCAACAGAATAAACTATCATATCACACTTAATTCTAGTTCCATTATTTAAAATAATGCTCTCTGCTTTACCTTCTCCAATTATCTTTTCTACCTTGGAGTTTAAAAGAACTTTTATATTAAATTTTTCTATTAAATTCTGTAAGATTTCAGAAGCTCTCTTATCTAGTTGACGTGGCATTAATCTTTCTAAAGCTTCAACTACAATAACTTCTTTATCTTGTTGACTAAAAGCCCATGCACCTTCTAATCCCTGAATTCCTCCGCCTATATTTAATATAATTTTTTTATCTATTACACTATCCTTAATAGCCTTTACATCTTCAAGTTCCCTTATTGTAAAAATATTTCCCTTGTTTATTCCATCTATTGGAGGCTTAAAATTACTAGCTCCTGTTACTATTAATAATTTATCATACCCAAAGCAAATGCCATCATTTAAATTAATTTTATTATTCATAGTGTCAATAGAAAGTACTTCTTTATCAAAATATAATTTCACATTATTTAAATCATACCATTCCTTTTTTTGAAGTAATATTTTCTCTTCCTCAAGATTATCAAAAAGACCTTTGGTCAATTTAATTCTATAGTAAGGATAATATTTTTCATTTTGAAATATGTGTATGTTTATTTCTTTATCAACTTCTCTAATTGATTTTACTGCACTTACAGCTGCAACTCCACCACCAATTATAACTACATTTTTGCTCAATTAATTCACCACCAATTATATTATTAAATAATTATTTTTAACTAAAATATAAACATTAATACAAAGTTTTCTTTTTAGCTTTTTAACTACGAATTTATTATAAAATTTTTGTTTTAACTTTTTAATTCTAGTCCTATTATAAATCTATATTAATAATATTGATGTGATTCAAGTCACAAATTGATAACTATTATCAATTTGTATTCTTAGTTAATTTAGTTTGATGATCATAAGAATTAAATATTATAATATAACAAAATAAGAGCCATCAATGGGACAGCTCTTATTTATATTATCATTTTATAAGCTCAAAAATGCTTCAAATCTTTCTCTTGTCTTTTCTTCTCCTATTATTTGCATAATAGTATATAGATCAGGAGTATTACTTCTATGAGATAATGCAGCTCTTACAGCTCCTGCTACATCTGAAATCATTCCTTTGTATCGATCTGGATTTGCTTTGTATTCTTTTCTGTTAGCACAGTATCCTAATTCTAATCCTATTTCTTTTAAATCTTCAAACCAAGCTTCTTGACTTCCTGCATTAAAGTTAAATTTATCTTTATAAACTTTTATTATTTCTTTTGCTGCATCTAAAGTTAAGTTCTTTGGAAGTTCAACATTTTCTGCAGTTTCTTTATTGAATAATTTGTCAAAGAAATAATCTACTTTTCCTCTTACTTCATCCCATTTAGCAAAGTCTTTTCTTGGCTTTGGACCTTCTTTATCTATATTGAAGATTTCCTTAGACATTTCTTCATTTGCAGTTACTAAATCATACATTTCTTTATCAAATTCTTTAGCCCAAGCTATATAATTATTGTAAACTGCATCAGCCTTCATCTTACAAATAACTTCTTTACTTACATCATTTAATTTAACTATATCAAATAATGCACCTGATTTACTCATCTTATCTAAAGCTATTTCAAATTCATGATAATCTACAGTAGAATTTTCAGCTCTCCAATCTTCAAAAGTTGAATTTATTATATTTAATAAATATTCAATAACTGATTGAACAGGATATCCAACTTCTTTATAATATGAAACTGCAGCTTCTGCATCTTTTCTCTTAGATAATTTTCTCTTAGAACCATTATCATTTTTCATTATTGTTGGAATATGAGCATAATTTGGTCTTTCTAAACCTAACACATCAAATAATTGTACATGTATTGGTAATGAAGATAACCATTCTTCTCCTCTTATAACATGGGTAGTTCTCATTAATGCATCATCTATAGCATGAGCAAAGTGATATGTTGGAAGTCCATCTCCCTTTATTATAACTATATCTTGATTATTTTCTGGGAAGCTTATATCTCCTTTAATTAAGTCATGGAATTCTACTCTATTTTCTATATTTCCAGGTGACTTAAATCTAATTATATACGCATCTCCATTATTTATTTTTCTTATTGCTTCTTCTTCTGTTAGATTTCTATCCTTAGCATATTCTCCATAATACCCTGGAGTTATTTTAGCAGCTGTTTGTTTTTCTCTAAGCTCTGCTAATTCTTCTGGTGTATCAAAAGCTGGATAAGCTAATCCCTTTTTAATTAAATCCTTAGCAAAGGCTCTGTATATATCTGCTCTTTGACTTTGTCTATATGGAGCATATTCTCCCTTAGAAGTATCATCTCCAGTCATTCCTTCGTTAAAATCCATACCAAAGTTATGCATAGTTTGAATCGTATCTTCTATAGCACCTGCAACTTCTCTTTTTTGGTCAGTATCTTCTATTCTTAAATAAAAAACTCCGCCTGTTTGACTTGCTAATCTTTCATTTATTAATGCTGCAAAAACTCCTCCAATATGTTGAAATCCAGTTGGTGATGGTGCATATCTAGTTACAACTGCACCTTCTTTTAAATTTCTTTTTGGATATTTTGCAATATAATCTTCTGGTGTTTTATCAATATTAGGGAATATTAATTCTGATAACTTTTCAAAACTCATCTTTATCTATCCTTTCCTTTAGTTATAAAATTTTATAAAAATAAAAAGCCCTTCATCCTATAAATATTAGGACGAAAGACAAAATTCCGCGTTACCACCTAAATTGGTTAATAAAAATCAACCCACTCATTCTCTTTAAGGGGAGAACCCACAAACCTACTTGCAAAATTTTTAATATGCTGTTTCAGTTTATAGCTCTAGAGCTTCCTTCAATAGTATCAAATTTTAAGCTTCCACCACTACTTAAATCTCTGTAATATGACTATCTATCTACTTTTCTCTTTCATAGCTTATTATTATACTTTACCATAAACATTATAACTATACCTTTAACATTTGTAAATAATTTTATACCTTTTAGTTAGCTTCAATAGCCTTTTTAATCTAAATTACTTTTATAAATCATCTCTAATTCATCCTTCGGCATTAAAGCATGAACTAAATATCCCATTATTATTACTCCAGGTATATCAATTAAAAGCCTTGCTAATGTAAATTTATATCCTAGTGAAGAAATTTCAAACATTAAAGTAGATATTTTAGTTACACACCAAGCATTCATAAAAATTATTATATTGCTAAATCTAACTCCTTTTTTTAGAAGAACCTTTGTAAATGGAAAAGCTGCATACATAGGTCCTGCAGCTATTGATCCTATCAATATTGCAAGAGAAATTCCTTTTATACCTGAATCATCTCCCATGTACTTCATCATGGCTTCTCTTGGAATCCAAACATCTATAAGTCCAAGTATTATCATTATTGGAGGAACTACAGAAATCATTTGTTTAAAGCTAGAAAATGCAATATTAAATGATCGTAACCCTATATCATCATTAAATACAGTTATCATTATAGTTATTAACAATGCTGTAATAAAGAATATATACCTTTTTGCTAATTTCTTAATCATATAATTTTCACCACCAATCCAACAAAAAATGCTACTATAATAGAAAAAATAAAAGCTACTAAATTTCTATAAATAGCTGCTTTTTTTCCTATATATTTTACTTCAAGAGGTATAGTTACTATCCCTATTAAAGTAAGTGTTGAAATAAGTGCTGCAACTTGCGCTATTCCGGCTCCATTTTTAAGTAGCATATCTCCTGTAGAAAATGCTACAAATGTAGGCATCATAGCAATGCTTCCTAAAATTGCTGATAATAATACACCAAGTATATTGGAGTTGCTTCCTATTATCTTCGATATAATTTCAGGATTTAATATACTAAGGGTTAAACCAACAATTAATATTATTCCTAAAAATTGAGGTAATATATTTTCTATAGCTTTCACCCCAGTTAATAACGCTTTTTTAGTTTTTCTTCTATCCCTTTTATAAGATATTAAAAATAATAAAAAAGCTATTAGATAAAGAATTATACTACTCATGATACTCACTTCTAAAAATTATTCTTATCATTAATATATAATAAATAAATATCTATGTGATTAAGAAATTAGTATAGTTTTATAAACTTACTCATTCTCTAATTAGTTATATACAATTAATTAAACTATTAAAATGGAAATAATATAACTTTTTTATATTATAATATTGTATTTGTCAATTAATAATTATATTATGGGTATAATTATTAATAAAGTGATTAAAAAATAAAATTGGAGACTTATAACTATGAAAAAATTTATATTAATTGTTCTTTTTGTATCTTTATCAGTACTTTCTGGTTTTTTAGTAAATAAGCTTTTAAATGGTAAAACTATTATTACAGACAAAAATAATATCAGTGATAATACAGATTCTAATAGCAATGACAACAATGATAATACTAGTAATAATAATGATATTTCTGAAAATAACAACAATAGCAGCAATCAAAATAATAATCAGCCTAATAATAATCACTTAATATCAAATAAGGAAAAGGCCTCTAAGATTTTAGCTAATATGTCTTTAGATGAAAAGGTTGGCCAAATGTTTTTTGTTAGATGTAGAAAAAATACTGCACTTGAAGATTTACAATTATATAAAGTTGGTGGATTTATTTTATTTGATGATAATGTAAAAAATGAAACAAAAGATTCTTTATCTACTACATTAAAATCTTATCAAGATAATTCTAAAATAAAACTACTTATAGGTATTGATGAAGAAGGTGGAATTGTTAATAGATTAAGTCGATACACTACTTTTAGAGGTGTTCCTTTTTACTCTCCTCAAGATTTATATAATGAGGGAGGATATCCTTTAATAATTAGCGATACAAAAGAAAAAGCTACACTTTTAAAAAGCTTAGGCATAAATGTTAACTTGGCTCCTGTTTGTGACGTATCTACTAATTCATATGATTATATTTATCCTAGAGCCTTTGGGAAAAATGCAATAGAAACATCTAAATATATAAAAACAGTTGTTACTACAATGAAAGAAAATAATATAGGTTCTACATTAAAGCATTTTCCTGGGTATGGTAATAACTTAGACACTCATACTGGTATATCTATTGATGAAAGGAGTTACGAAATCTTTAAAACTTCTGACTTTCTTCCATTTGAGGCAGGGATAAAAGCAGGTGCTGATAGCATACTTGTTTCTCATAATATAGTAAAATCTATGGATGAAAATCTACCAGCTTCACTTTCTTCTAATGTTCATAATATAATTAGGAATGAATTAAACTATGATAAAGTCATAATGACTGACGATTTGCAAATGGATGCTATTAAAGAGTATATCGGAGATTATAATTCTGCCGTATTAGCTATAAATGCTGGAAATGACTTATTAATAGCTTCTGATTTTGATGTTCAAATTCCAGTTGTACTACAAGCAATACAAAACGGAGAAATAAATGAAGAACGTATTAATGAATCCGTACTAAGAGTTCTTTTATGGAAAATTGATTTAGGACTACTTTAAAATAAATTGCGAAGCAATTTATATAGTTCACAGCGCACAATTCACAGTTCACAGTTTTGGGAATAAAATAAAAACAACTGTGCACTGTGCCTTGTGAATTGTGAACTGAAAAATGCTTCACATTTTATTACTATTTTTATCTAATTATTTTGTTATTAAAATAATTGTATTCGTACCAGTTTTTAGTAGTAACTTTTTTATTAAACCATCTAAAATAATACTGACTTTCTATTATGCCTTTTTCATATCCTTCTTTTACTGCATTTTGAGCATCTAAAGATAGTGTAGATAAATATCCATCATCTATTTCGTATTTTGTACTAATTGTTTCTAGATTTTGTTTAGCTATATAATTATCTATATTAAAATAATTTAAACCTACATATATAACTAACCCTGCAATTACTATTGGCTTGAATAAATATTTATTTTTCCATATAAATATAAGCAATGTAATTAAACAAATACATAAAAATACAGTAAATACTTGAACTAGAATTCTTAGTCTTGTATATCCAAATTCTTTTATATATAAATTCATTTTATATATAGCTGAAGCTCCCATATTTATAGTTAATACTGTTATTAAGCTATATAAAACATTTAAAATATTTTTACTTTTAATGCTATTAACTGCTGTCTTGAAATTCATTGCTGTTATTATTGATATATTTACTACCACTAAAGTTACTAATTGAAAGAATCCACTTCTTGCATAATGTGCAAAATCAAATCCAATTGGCAATTCTTTATTTAAATATAAATATGATACTTGTATCTTAGTAAAAGTTAAATATAAAGCTATTAGAGAAACCAATATTGTTATTATAGTTGTTGAATTAAATGATTTATTGATCTTTCCATTTCCAACCTTTTTTATTTTAGTTGAATTAAGAGTATAATATAATCCAAACACTAAAAACATAATTATTATTGCTATTAAAAATTTTAATATAAAATCATATATATTTTCTATATTCAGAAAATTCCATATATTTTTCAAATAATAATTAAAAACTTCATCAGCACCTGCAAGTAAAATTCCTGTAAATATAAGTAATGGTACTGATATTACTAAACCTATTATTATAGATTTCATATTTTTATTTTCTTTTACATCATTTTTCTTAGATACTTCTTTAACTACTAATGGAAGCTTACTTGTATTTTCTATTGATTGACCCATAATTATTTCTAAAAAAGCCGCTCCAAAATTTAGTAACTTAAAGGGGATATTATTATATGTTAATAATAAAAATCCAGAAAATAATGTTATTGGAATAATTAAGATATTCATGGCTCTAAATAATTCATTTGTAAAGATTCCATAACTGCATGATAGAATAACACTTATTACTAAAAAGAAATATCCCAATATACTATTAGTTTTTATATCTACCGAAAATATAAATATTACTATCATTAAAAGAGTTAATATTGGTACTGAAACTCCTAAATATCCAAAGATAAATCTTGAAAATAATATCCCAATTAATAAAGACAAGATAATAAGTATTATAGCCTTATTATTCTCCATTTTAGTCTTTTCAAAATCTATTAATTGGCTTTTTACTTTATACTTACTTTTCATATTTACAGACTCTCTTAAAGATACGATTGCTGGAGATTTATAATTCTCTATTTCGCATTGAGTTATTATATATCTAAATAATTCATTTTCAAATCTATTTAAATTATTTGCCCACATGCAATCTTCAAAAACTAAATTTTCATCAATTATTTTTATATCTAGATTGGTAGCATCCATAAAAATTAGACTGATATTATAATCTTCTATAGCTACTTTTTTATTATATTTAACACTAGGTAAATTTTCCGATTCAAAATTCTGTTGTTTCCATCTATTTATACATTCCTCTTCTGTTTCCTCATTTTTCATAGTTATTATTGGTAGACGATTTTTTGAACGTTTCAATAAAAGAAGTTTTTTATCTTTCATTAAAACTAAAGCAACTGCATTAATCATATATACCTCCATTAATAATTTATAATGTCAAAACACATTCATCAGTCATTTATAAATTCTAAAATATCCCCTGGTTGACAATTGAGTTCTCTACAAATAGCTTCTAAAGTAGAAAACCTAATTGCCTTCGCTTTGTTGTTTTTTAATATAGATAAATTGGCATTAGTTATTCCAACCTTTTCTGCTAGTTCATTTAATGAAATTTTTCGCTTTGCCATCATGACATCTAAATTTACGATTATTCCCATGCTTTTCTCCTTTGTCATACTGTTAAATCATTTTCTTCTTTAAAGGTAACTGCCTTATCAAAAACCTTTGATAATATAAAGATAAAGGCTGATGCAAATAAAAATATAAATACTTCCATATCAGTATGGATTCCCATATTATCAACATATATAAATTTAAATTCTTTAAAATTAGAATTTATAAATAAATTAATTAAATAACATAAAGCTATAATTAATGATGATATTGATATTTTCTTGAAAGCTATAGCATTTGATCTAACAAAAGGATCGCCTAATATTAATGTTTTTATTATACCTCTAAGCTGGAATACTATATAAAATAAACTGCTTATTCCCACAACTAGTAATAGTACAACTACCCCCTCATTCGTAATAAAATCTACTATATTTCTTTTATAAAATGTAGTATAAAATACTCCAATTGTAAGAATTACTCCAAATACAATGCTAATATTTAAAATTGCTGCCAGTATCTTAGATAAAAACTTTTCATCTTTTAAATTCATAATTTTTCTTTAGTAAGTGAATATATAAAATGTATTCCACCTACCAAAACTCACCTCTTTTCTTTCTAAAGTATTTTTTGTTTATAACTTTTTAATAAATCTTTAGCAACTTATATCATTATACAATAATACTCATATTACTTTTTTAAATTTATAAACTAACTACTACGTATCCAATTCATAAATATAAAGTTTATTAGTTTCAAAATCAAGAATAGATATAGTCACATTATAAGAACTTCTTAAGTTAATGTCTGTATGCTTTTTTTCTGGATAATTGTCAGCAAATCTATCCCTAATATAATAAATACCTTTTTGAATATCCTGTGGAATATTTTTAGACATTTTACCTATATCATAGCTAATTCCATCATAATCTCCACCATTAATAATTATTTTTAGTTCCCTTGGCAAAGGAATATCATTCCACATCTCATTTTTTGCTGCATCAACAATAAATTTTTCCATGCCTATCTTAGTTAGCTTAATTTCTGCATAAGCCTCACCATCACCATGAAATCCACCATGTCCATCATCCCATCTTAAAATAGTTGAGTCTTTAGGTATATCAACCCCTATAATTCTACCTAATTTATGAAAGTCATCATTCATTATTCTATTTAAAATATTATAAGTAATAATAACTACAAATATTATTACTAAAAATCCTATTAACTTTTTCCCTCTCCCCATTATTTTACCGCCTTTAATATTTATAAAAATATTAAATTTTATTGAGTTTGTGTATAACTTAATTTAATCATATCTAAAATCATACTTTCCATCTGGCAACTCTATTTTATGCCCATTAATATAAACAGTATCATTATCTTCCCAAATCATTTCAGAATCCTTTATATGATAATCATTATATATCACTTTTTTACCAAATTTATTATCTATCTTTAAGTAACATCTTACAGCCCAATCTGTAGTTGCTCCACCATATATGAGATAAGCCTCAATTTTATACTTTCCATCCATAGATTCTGTTTGATTAATAAGTTCCTTACTAGGTGAAAAAATAGATTTTAAAAAGACTATACCACCAATAAGTAGTGATAAAATAATTAAAACCAATACCAATGCTATAGTAGATGTTCTCTTAATTCTTTTTATTTCTTCATCTTCATTCAATTCATCATTAAACTTTTCCACGTTATTTACCTCATACTGTTAAATCATTTTCTGACTTTATATCTATAGCTTCTTGTAAAAGTCTTTGAAGAACAGCAGAGAATACTGTAATTATCATTGAAGCAAATATAGGAACCATTCCAATTATTATAAGCCCTGGTGCATCATCTTTATCTGCTAAAAGATAAACAAATGGCATTATTGCTACATATAAGATACTTATTGTTACTGCGCAGTATTTTATATTGTTTAAAGCTTTTATGGAAATTAGTGAGAAAGCTTTGTTTTTATCAATATAAATTAAAAGTCTAAAAGCCATATATAATGCAATGTAAAATGGTATTGTTGATGCATATATACCTATTAAAATAGGATATAATATATATGAATAATTAGAATCTACTGGATTATTTCCTAACCAATACATCCCAAACATACCTAAAGCGATAATAGGAATTCCAATAATAGTAATGGCTAATTTTAAAAATAGTGTTGTTCCTCTTTTCATAAAAACCTCCTCATTTTTTCTAAAAATCATATAATCCTTTGAAAGTATGAAATTGGTAATGCTACTTGTAATAATTAATATATATTTATTCCCATTATCGATAGTAATATATAATTACGTTTCTCTTTTGTAATTTTCATAGCTTTTACCTAACTTTCTGAATCTATTATAGATTACTACTTAATTAATTGTTTTTCAAGTCTTTTTTATTGAAAAACAATATATTTTTATTTGTTATTAATATAATTTTATTATTTATCATGAAACAAAAGTTGTTCCAACCCTAATGTTGAAACAACCCCATTAAAAGCATAAAATAAAAATTGTTAATTATTTTGCTTGTAAAATCCACACCTGTTATCTGTTCCCTCTTCCCTGTTACCTTTTACCTGATTCTTGTTCCTTGTTATCTAAATAAAAAACTACACTGTACCTTGTGAATATACTGGAAAGTCTCTATCTTACTATCTTCTTCACTAAAGATCCTGTTCCTATTCCCATCATTAATACTCCGATTATCATTTCTATATTGCTAAGCATATATGATATTGGTGCTGGTTGAGCTTCATTCATTCCTACTGCTGCAAACATTCCAACACTTAAATTTAAACTTTCATTATAATCCTTTAAGAATTTTCTTATTATAAATCCATCATTTGTCCAGGTATATCTAATTATTTCTTCATCTACTTTAATTCCAAATAATAAATATAATATGGAGAAAATAAATATTGCAACTAAAGAAAAATATGCAGCATATAAAGGTCTTTCTCCATAACCACAAGTTATTAATCCTAAGAATGATGAAATTTTTGGTAAAGGTTTCAATACTTTCATTTGTGTCTTTCTGCATAAGAAATAATATTCTCCAAAATTATTATTTAAGTTATTATCTTTAAATTTATCTGCTATATTTTCATAAACTGTATATATTCCTTCATATTCTTCTCTGTTCTTTTTTCTTAACTTTATTTTATCTATAAAAGTTTTTTCATCTAATTTACTTTTATATTTATCTCGAAACTCCAAATCTTCTATATATGAACCAACTATCTTTACCCCTGATAAATTAGTATCTATTACTATTATCATTTTTAAATCACAATCAAAAATCATTCCATCGCTCATATCACTTAATTCAAAATTAGTATCTTTTAAATAACATTTCTTAAATATAATATGACTTAAATCGCAATTTAAAAACTTTACGTATATTTTACATTCATTAAATTCACAAGATAAATTATCTTCTTTATTGAGATTAGGAATTGTATCACTTTCTTGCTTAACAAAAATACACTCTTGAAATAATGCTCCTCCTCCAATAAATTCACAATTAGTAAACTTACAGCCAATAAATCTACACCCACTAAATTTTATGTTAGAAAACTTACAATTTATAAATTTAGTACAAATTATATCTATATTGCCTACTTCTTCAAAATCCTCTTCTTTTTTTGAATGTCCCCCGCAAAAACTACATCATTAAACTCTCTATAACTATACTTTTCATTTGGAATGTAATCATTAGATAGCTTATTACTATCTTTTATTTCATTAAATAACTTTTCATTATTAATAACTCTCTTTTCTAATTGAATTTTAGCTACATATACTTCTTCTTTAAAATTTATATAAGCCATAATATAATTTCTCCTTTTAATAATCATATAATCTACTTATATTATTCCTATATAAAAATTAATTATCAGAATAAATGTTATATATTCCATGCACTTTTTAATAATATTATAGCCTCTTCCATATCACTATTATTTAAACTTGCGTATCCTAAGAAAATTGTTTTTGTATCAAATTTTATATCATCATATGAATTGGATAGTCCCAAAATCCTTATCCCTTTTTCTTCTGCATTTTTAATAAGCTCATTTTCTGACATTCCATTGTTAACCTTTAATAGCAAATGTAATCCTGAATTAGTTCCTATTATTTCGGTATTACTTAAATATTTTTTGATTAATGAAACTAAGAACTCTCTCTTTTTCTTATAAATATTCCTCATTTTATTTAAGTGTCTTTCAAAATACCCATCTTCTATAAATCTATATAATGCTTGTTGATCTAATCTAGAAACTGTACAAATTAGAAAACTGAAATTTTCTCTATATTCTTTTATTAATTCATCTGGCAACACCATATACGCTATTCTAATTGAAGGAGCAAAGGATTTCGAAAATGTTCCAATATATATAACTTTCCCTCTTGTATCTAAGCTTTGAAGGGCTGGTATTGGTTTTCCTTCAAATCTAAATTCACTATCATAATCATCTTCTATTATATATCGATTTACACTTTCTTGCGCCCAAGATAAAAGTTGCATTCGTCTGCTTATCGGCATTATTTTACCTGTTGGAAACTGATGTGATGGTGTTATATGAACAATTTCAGCATTACTTTTGTATAATTCATCAACATCAATTCCTTGATTATCCAACCTTATAGGCTTGATTTCTGTTTTTCTAATTTTTAATATCTTCTTAATTTTATAATATCCTGGTTCCTCCACTGCATAAATTTTTTCACTCCCCAAAATGTTTATTAAAATCTGTACTAGATATTCTGTTCCTGCTCCAATAACTATATTGTCTGCATTAGAGTTTACTCCTCTTGAAAATCTTAAATACTCTGAAATAGTTTCTCGCAAATTCTTATCTCCTTGTGAGTGACCTATTTGTAATAATTCTTTATTTTCTTCATTAATTAAATCTTTATTTATTTTTCTCCACGTTGAATAAGGAAAACTTTCAAGATCCACTCTACTTGAAAAAATTCATACTTATATTTCTTTTTTGCAGATTTCTTATTACTATTTGTAATATTAGATGTATTTATTTTTATTATTCCTTGCAGCTCTGAAACATAATAACCCTTTTTAGGAATAGATGTTATATAGCCTTCAGTAATAAGCTGACCATAAGCTGCTTCAACAGTATTTTGACTAATATCAAGATACTTAGAAAGCTTTCTCTTAGAAGGTAACTTACTATTAGATTTTAAATTTCCATTTTGTATCTGAGATTTTATGAAATCATACAGTTGTATATATAGAGGAATTTCACTATTTTGTCTTAAGTTTATGCCAATAATATCCATAATAATTTCCTTTCATTTTACCTAGTTCATATTTAGGTAACAGGGCTCAGGGAACAAGTAGCACGTAATAATAAAATAAATATATAAATTGTTAATCATTATTTTTTAATTATCTTACCTCCAAAAATTTAATACTTATCCCCTGTTTCTTATTCCCTGATAGCTCTGCTACCCTATTTCTTATTAACCATAACCTTGATAATAATTTGCACTGTTAGCTGTAAGAAACTCTTTTCATAAAAAAATCCCTTAATGATTTTTCTCTATAATTTTTTCATTTTAAATTATTTTGCTCCGCAAAATAAAACTGACCTCATTAAATTGATGTAAACTGGTACTTATCAAACACTCAGTTTATGTATATAATAATATCAATGATATTATTAACAAGTCAAATAATAATAAGGAGTTTTAGATATGAATTTATTACATCCAATTTGGGCAGAAATTAATTTGAATAATTTAATATATAATATAGAGCAGATAAAGAAAAAATCTAATAATAGTAAAATAATTGGAGTTGTAAAAGCAAATGCTTATGGTCATGGAGCTGTTGAGGTATCTAAGATTTTACTTAACCATGGAATTGATAAACTTGCCGTTGCAAATATCGTAGAGGCAATTGAGCTTAGAGAAAGTGAAATTAAAGCTCCTATAATGTTACTTGGAATTAGTGAAGACTACGCAATAGATGCATTATTAGATTATGACGTAGAACCAACTATATCTAGTTATGAATTTGCTTTAAACCTTAATAATAAAGCAAAACTTTTAAACAAAATAGTTAAAATTCATATAGCTATAGACTCTGGAATGGGGCGAATAGGCTTTAGAAAAAATGATAATTCAATAGAAGAAATAGTAAAGATATCAAAATTAGATAACTTAGAAATAGAAAGCATTTTCTCTCATTTTTCCACTGCAGATTTTAAGGATAAGAGCTATTCTTTAAATCAACTTGAAATTTATAATTCATTTATGGATGTTCTTAGTGAAAAAGGAGTACCTGTTAATAATAAAAATTTATCTAATAGTGCTGCAATAATGGATTTACCTGATAGTCATTATGATTATGTAAGACCTGGCATAATTCAATATGGTTATTATCCATCAAATGAAGTTGATAAAGTTAACTTTAATATAAAACCTGTTCTAACATGGAAAACTAGGATTATTCACATTAAAGAAGTAGAAAAAGATGAATATATTGGATATGGTAAAGCCTTTAAAACAAAAAGAAAAACAATAGTTGCAACATTGCCAGTTGGTTATGCTGATGGGTATTCTAGAGGCCTTTCTAATAAAGGTAAAGTCATTATTAATGGACAATTTGCCCCAATTATAGGGAATGTTTGTATGGATCAGTTTATGATTGATATAACTGATATAAAAAATGTCTCTCTTAATGATGAAGTAATTTTACTTGGTTCTGATGGTTCTATAAAATTTGATGCTGACGATATGGCTGAAATTTTAAATACAATAAGCTATGAAATTCTTTGCCTTATTGGAAGAAGAGCTCCTAGAATATATATAAAAGATTATAAGACACTTGGTATAAGATATCTTATGTAATTAAAGTATATTTTTTAATATATAAATTTTATCATGTTTGAATGTATAATTTAGGAGCTGTATTTCTACAGCTCCTTTAATTTTTAATATTTAAATTTCTTATAAGTTACAAGTAATTATTTCTTTTAAAATATATTAATTCTAATAATACTATAATTAAAGTAATACCTATTGAAACAATAAATCCATTACTACTATTTAATAGCGGCATATTTTGAAAATTCATTCCAAATATTCCTGATACAATTGTTAAAGGCAATGTAGATACTGTTATAACAGTCAAAAGCTGCATTGTTTTATTCATTTTATTTGATAATTCAGAATTATATATATCAATACAAGAATATATAGAAGCTTCAATGTTATCCACTAAATTCAAAGTGTTATCCAGTACTAATAAAACTTTATTATAAATATCTAAACAACTAAATTCATCATCTAAATATGTTAACATGGATTTATAATAGGAAGTAAATCTTTTTATTAGAGATACTGATTTTTTTATTTCTAATATTTCTTTATTATCTGCATTTCCTTTATAAACCGCTTCTTGAAATAAGTCATCTACCCTCTCTTCTATACTTAATAATTCTTCAGTATATAAATATGAGAAGTATTGAAATAAAAATAAACATAACATATTCTTATCTATCTTTTCATGCAAGGATATTTTTTCTTTTAGAAACTCTATTAATATTTCACTTTCATAGTTTAATATAAATTCATCTTTATCAATAACTGCATCAACTATAACCTTGCTTCCATCTATTACTACTGGTATTTTTAAAAATATCATTTCTTTACTTCTTATTATTATGTCTTTATGAATATTAGTAAAAACTTTGTCACTAGTCTTTTTCAAATTATCTGAGTTATATAAATACCCAACGACATTTAAAGATTTTTCACTTATATTTATACCTTCTTTTATACTACCATTTCTATAAATTGCTGTTGCCATAATATCATCCTAACTAAAAGCTTTTATTTACATTATAGTTCCCATAAAATAAAGATACAATATTTATCCACTTAAATACATAGGTTGATAAAATACTTATATTGTTTAAATAACCATAAACTTCAGATATTTTTAATTAGGTATAAAATACTTTTAAGATTATATTATATCATCTAAGCTATCTATCAAAGAATCTAATTTTACTAATAACTCCTTATCTAAATTGCCAGCTGACTTTAAAATATTATTTATATCTTCTTCAAAATTCTTTGGTATTTTAGTACATGTATTTTTAATTATATTTATTAGTCTTTTTTCTCCGGGATGAGGTATCTCATTAATAGCAAATATTATATCAAAATAGCTTGCCATAAAACCTGCTAGTCTATGATTAATACTATTTATATCACTTCTACTTATTGCTTTACTTATTTGATTATAGTAAGAAGAGATATTGTTTTTTAACAAAGGATAATTCTTTTCTATAATATTTTTCTTTAGTTTAACTGGGTACTTGCAGTTTGAAATTTCTTTTAACTTAGCAAATCTTCCTTCTCTATCAAAAATTATATCTGAATTTTTTATATTATACCAAAAGCACGTACTGTATCCTACAGATGCATTATAGTTAGCCAGTATATTATTTACTATATCTTCTATCCATGATATTCCAAAATAAGCTATATCTATTGGAATATTTTTATTTTTTAATATAAATTCATCACCTTGCCCCCAATAATCATTTCCTACTTCTTTATACTCTGCATACTTGCTGATTATTTTTTCTCTTAATTCTACTGAGATATCAGAATAAGTAAATATATCAATATCTATATCTGATAAAGAATCATTTCTTTTTGATGTAGAAGATCCTGCAAAACTTATAGCTGCAACCTCTTTCATATTTTTAAAATCTTTTATTAGCTCTTCTAAAATTAATTCTAGTTCTTTATCCATTATCTCTCCCCCTTTTATTCTCTATTAAATTTTACTACGTATATATTTATAAATGAATTATAAATATATACAAAAAATAATCTATTTATATGTATTTTTTGAATAAAAGACTAGTATTGTATATAATTTAGAATTTTAATAAGAGCTGTTATTAAGCAGCTCTCATTAAATCTATATTAACTTTACTTTATATCCACTTAACCAATTATTCATTTGAATTAAATATGCTATCATTTGTGGTCCTGTCATTAATTGACCAAACCAAGGTGTCTTATATGCTGTACCTTTTGTATTTACAATTTCTCTTACCTTATCTTTATCTATTATTTCTAAAATAGGTGAAGATTTGTCATCTAATATTCTTGTCATTATACTACAAACCATATCAGTATATATAGGATTATGAGTTTTTGGATATGGGCTCTTTTTTCTATATATTATTGAGTCAGGTAGTATTCCTTCTAATGACTTTCTTAATAATCCTTTTTCTCTACCATCTAATAGCTTTATATTTGATGGTATATTAAATGCATACTCTACTATTCTATAATCTGCAAAAGGTACTCTAACCTCTAAACTATTTGCCATACTCATCCTATCTTTTCTGTTTAATAAATTAACCATAAACCATCTTAAATTTAAGTAAAATAGTTCCCTCATCCTATGCTCCAATTTACTCTCTCCTGTCAAATGTGGAACTTCTTTTAAAGTATCACTATAAGCTGCTTGAGCAACTTCTTCTATTTTTAAGTTTTTTAAACTTGGATTTAATATTGCTTTTCTTTCACCTATAAATCTAGACCAAGGAAAAGTTTTAGCATTTATCATTTCTTCATTTGTGAACCATGGATATCCTCCAAACAATTCATCAGCACATTCTCCAGATAATGCTATTACAAAATCCTTTTTTACTTCCTTACAAAATAAATATAAAGATGAATCTACATCAGCCATTCCTGGTAAATCTCTACCTATTACAGCATCTTCTAAAGCAGTAACTAAATCTTTATGATTTAATACAACAGTTCTATGATTACTTCCTATATATTTTGACATAAATTCAGCAAAATGTTGATCAGAAGTTGGCTGAAATAATGATGATTCAAAGTATTTCTCATTATCTTCATAATCTATTGAATAAGTTGTTAATATTTTATTTCTTTTTTTATACTCTTCCGCTGCAATTGCTGATATAGCTGAAGAATCTAATCCTCCAGATAAAAATGTACAAAGAGGTACATCTCCTACCAATTGTCTATCAATGGCATCAATTAATAATTCCCTTACATGTTCAACTGCTTCTTCTTTTGTTTCTTTAAATGGCTCTGCTTTAAGTTCCCAATACACATCTTTTTTTATAATATCTTCCTTTACTATTATATATTGAGCTGGTTTTACTTCTTCTATTCCTTTATATACTGTTGTTCCTGGTATAACTGCAGGTCCTAAAGCAAATAATTCTGTTAAGCCGTCTTTATCTACTACTGGGTCAACATATGGATGCTTAAATAATGCTTTTATTTCTGAGCCAAAAATAAATGTTCCATTTTTAATAGTATAAAATAATGGCTTAACTCCCATCACATCTCTTGCAAGTAGAACTCGTTTTTCATTTTCATCATAAATTGCAAAAGCAAAAATTCCATTTAGCTTTTTAATACAATCTACTCCCCATTTAATATAAGCTACAAGTAATACTTCTGTATCTGAATATGCCTTAAAAGTACATCCTTCTTTTATCAATTCTTTTCTTAAATCTTCTGTATTATATAATTCTCCATTATATATAATTACATATTCTTTTCCATTTATAACCTTTTTCATAGGTTGCTTTCCGCCTTCTGGATCAACTACAATAAGTCTTCTATGTCCAAACATTACATTATTTGATATATAAGTGCCTTCGGCATTTGGACCTCTATTAATTAGTGTATCTGTCATAGCTTTTAAGGTTGAAATATTATTCTTAATGTTTTCCTTAAAATTTATAAATCCTGTTATTCCACACATAATCATCCTTCTTTCTATATTTCTCTATTATATATAGTTATATGATTATGTTTTGACAATAGTTCTTTAAAAATACGGGGGAGAAATTAAAAATTGAAAGAGTGAAAAGTGTAAAAGTTGTTGAAATAATCTAGTTCACTAGATTATAGAAAAAAGCTTCTTAGGATAAAATCCTAAGAAGCCTTTTATTATCAATAATTCAGCAAATATGAATTACTTCCTTAACTCTTTAACTTTTAACTTTTAGCTATTTCCTAGTATGAATTTTTCTATTACCTTAGCAACTCCATCATTTTCATTTGTATCTGTAATGTAATCTGCTATTTCTTTTATTTCATCAAAGGCATTTCCCATTGCAACTCCAAGTCCTGCATATTCAATCATATGAATATCATTTCCTGCATCACCTAATGTTATTATTTCTTCTCTTTTAATTCCTAAATGATTTGCTAATAATTCTACTCCTACACCTTTATTTGCCTCTTTATTTAAGAACTCTAGAAAATACGGTGTACTTCTTACTACTGTATATTTCTCATATACTTCTTTAGGTAACTTTTCAATAGCTGGACCTAAAATCTCTGCTTCATCTATCATCATTATTTTTATCATAACTTCATCATCAGCTATAGAATCTATATTCATCTCATGAATATCTATATTGTTAATTTGAGCTTCAACTTCTGTGTACTTGCTATTTTTAGGAGTTATTAAACCCTTTTTCTCCCAAAAAGCATGAATATTAACACCTAATTCATCACTTAACTTTTTTAAATAATGTAAATCAGAACCTTTTAGTGCCACTTTAGTTATTGCTTCTTTGCTCTTTGTTTTTTGAACTAATGCACCATTGTAACTAAGTACATAATCATGTTCTGTAAGCATATCCAATTCTTCCAAATATCTCAAAACACCTTCAATTGGTCTTCCAGTTGCTAATACTACCGTAACATCCTTTTCTCTTGCTTCTTGAATAGCCTTCTTAGTTCTATCTGATATACTTTTATCTTCTCTAAGTAAAGTACCATCCATGTCCATTGCTACTAATTTATACATCCTTAGTCCTCCGTTTATAATTGTAGTTATTTTGATTATAACATAACTACAATTATAAATGAATTTTTATATTAAGATTAAAAACACTATAAAATTTAACTTAATTTATCAAATTCCATGTAAGCTTTTAAAATTGATTTAAAGCCATCTCTTTTTAATACTTCAAACACTACACCGATTACTTCATAGCTTGATGTAATTAAAGAATCTTTTCTTATATTTAACAAATATTTTTCAACATCCTTAATTATTATTTTTAAATCGGACTCATTTACCATTGCTCCACTATCTCTTGCTGCATTCTCTATACTTATTTTCACTTTTTTAATATTAAAGTCCTCAAGCCTTCCATTCTTTTTAATTATTTTCATAAAATTCTACCTCCCATAATAAGTATTTTTAAGATTATTAAAATTAAGCTAAAGTGTTGTTGCAACTTCTTTATTATTAATATTTATATTATTAAACCTCACTACAAAATCCTCGAAATCTTTTGAGTTCAACGGCTTACTTATATAAAATCCTTGTATTTTATCACAATTTATATCCTTAAGTAAATCCATTTGACTTTTTATTTCTACCCCCTCACATACTACATCTAAATCTAAAGTATGTGATAACTTTATTAATGTCTCTATAATTGCTAATGTTTTTTATCAGTTTCAACACTAATTAATAAACTTCTATCTATTTTTATTGTATCCAAAGGTAGCATCTTTATATAATTAAAAGATG